>JADGQN010000156.1 GCA_017881765.1 Syntrophobacterales bacterium
CGCTTATGGGTCCGGCCGAGGCCGGTCATAAGCCTCTCCTCGAATGACCAGTCGTGCGGAGCATGACCGATTGGCACCACAGCCAGGACTTGCTCCCGTTCATGGATGCCCACCAGTCTTGCGGCGACGTCCTGGTGAAAGAGGCCTGCTACCCAGCACGTATCGAGCCCCATGGCAACCGCCTCGAGCACGACCCCTTCTCCCGTATACCCGGCCCTTTCCTGAGCGTGCGCACTTTCCATGTTGCCCACGACGGCGAGGAAAGCACGGGCCCCTTTTACCTTGCCATGCGTTCCTACAACCCCCTTGAGCACCAGATCGGCCGATCTGCCGACAAAGACTGCCCGGGCATCCGGGAAAGGCGTGAAGTCGCTGCACAGGGCAGTGAGCCGCTTTTCCGCTTCTTCCGGCAGGGGCTGCCCGTCGAACCGCCGGCGCGAACGCCGGCGCCCTATGGCCTGATACCATCGTTCAAAGGGTAGCTCGCTCATACTCTATGATACACGATTTACGCTGTTATACCAATTTACCTTCAAACGTATACCTTCCGGGTACCCATCACCGGTGGGTGTGCTGCGTCCTTCCAGGATGCTTCCTTCCAGGATGCTTCGCTAGCGCTATCGCTCTCCTCGACGTACCCCAGGTACGCCCGGGTACCCGCTTGCGGGTGGGGTTCCTCGCTGCCGCCCGGGGTACCCGGCCGGAGGCTGGGTCGTCCGCTTGAATGCAAATTGCTATAAGGCAAACTGGATGGAACATCAAACTCATGGCGGTGTGTTGTGTCCGCTGATCGTCACTTTTCCCGGTTCGCCCGGTTTGCCTTCAATTGTGTAAGAGATGCCAAGAAAGTGCTGTATCACCTGGAGGTTCGTGAGGAGATGCTGTGTGATGCAGGAGGTTGTAAAGGCGGATGTACCAGGAGCCATTGCGAGGTAGAGCGCAATCTGGTCTCCGAGATGAGAATCCAGGCACGCCTGGGTAGCGCCATATTCGATTAGCGCATTGGCTGCTTCCCCGCCAACCTTCTCCGCCCTCTTGCCGCGTTCGCCGATTGATGAAAAGCCCGCCAGGCAGCCGTCTTCTTCCGGCTTGAGGAAGATGAAGGTGCCCGGTCCGAAAGAGGCGACGCTGATGGTCTCGATGGAGACCGCAAGCCCCGCGGAGGCTAGTGCGCGCTCAGCCGCCGTCTTCTGCCTTTGGGCTATGCTCAAGGGCAAGTTACCAACACCGGAAACGCCGCGGATCACCGCAACCTTTGGCGGATGAGTAAGATCGACATTTCGTGATTGGTTCAGGGGATGGTCCGGGGAGATCTGTACCAGTACCTTTCCGCCGCCCTTGGGGTAGAACCCGTAAGTTTCTATGGATGCTTCGACCGTTATGCCCAGCCTTTTTAGGGCAGGGATGAAGACATCGTGCATGTAGTTGAATGGCGGGCTCATCGGCACGTGCGTGCCACCCGTAAGCATGAGAGTTGAGGGCGCCCCGGCGGCAAAGATCAAAGGCGGGAGGAGCGTCTGAAGAAGGAGTGTAGTGGCGCCTGCCGTGCCTATATCAAAGCGGTAGAGTCCGGCCTTTGCTTTCTCCGGCCGGAAGGAGAGTTCTATCGAGCCCATGTTCGCACCCTCGACGCGCGCCCCGCAGATGGTGGCCATGGCCCGCACGCCCGCCAGGTGCTGAGGCATGAGGCCGGGCTTCTTCCGGTTTTTCCTGATGCTCTTGATTCTGAAGGGGATCCCGAGGCAAGCCGAAAGGCTCAGGGCAGTCCTGAGGATCTGCCCTCCGCCTTCGCCAAAGCTGCCGTCGATCTCGATCATAGGGTCACGGGTCATAAAGAACGGGTCAAGGGTCACGGGGCATGGGCCATAAAGAACGGGTCAAGGGTCAAGGGTCAAGGGTCAAGGGTCAAGGGCAAACCCTAAATACTGGGTCATGGGTCATGGAAAACCTTACGAGTCGATGTTCTTTAGCTTTTGCATCTCCTTCGAATTTGTCTACCCGTGACCCTTGACCCGTGCCCCTTGAGCCCTTCGGGCTCAATGCATCCAGCTTCCCCCGGTCACGCAGATGGTCTGGCCGGTGACGTACTCACCATCAGTTACGAGAAAGAGGACGGTCTGTGCGACATCATCGGGCGTGCCCTTCCGGGGATACGGGATCATCTCCTGCATCCTCCTGATCTCGTCTTCAGGATAGATATGAGGGATAAACTCATTATAGATAAAGCTTGGCGACACGGTATTGACGGTGATGTAATGCGGCGCGGCCTCCATGGCAAGGCACCTCGTGAATGCTGTCAGGCCTGCTTTGGCCGCCGCGTAATGGGCATGTCCCGCCGAGAGCCCCATAAAAGCGGCCGTGGAGCCGATGTTGACAATACGTCCTGAGCCCTGCTCGATCATTGCCGGCAATACGGCGCGGCAGCAATAAAAGGTCCCGCGCAGGGTTGTGTTGAGGACGAGGTCCCACGTTTCGTCGGCCATCGTGATGACCGGTGTTGGCCGGTTTGTGCCCGCGTTGTTGACGAGAATATCAATGGAGCCGAATCTTTCGAGGGCCGCTTTCACCGCTGCCTCAACGGCGCTGCGCTGCGTGACGTCGCATCCCACGCCGAGCGTATTGACGCTCAGCTCACTCGCTATCTCCTTGGCCACGGTGCGAGAACGCTCCTCGTGAGCATCCGTTATGACCACGTTTGCCCCTTCCTTTGCCAGGAGGCGCGCCGTTGCCTGTCCTATGCCGGCTCCGGCTGCACCCGTTAAAAATGCCACCTTACCCTTGAGTTTCATAACGCTTTTCTCCTCGATCGGTTGACCGCAGCCGAACCTTAGCATAGCCTGGAAGCCCCAAAAGTATATAACCTGGCCGCTGGGCTTTCAAGGAGAGAGACCTTGATAGTGTGCGGCCCGTCGCTTGCATGTTGTCCTATTCGGCACTATAATTTGAGGGGAGATTGCATACAGGGGGTTAAGGATGAAGATACGCTTTCTGGGTGCTGCTCGCCAGGTAACCGGCTCCTGTTTCCACCTTACCGTAGGTGAGAGGCAGTTCGTCGTCGATTGCGGCATGCAGCAGGGTGAAGCAGCGGCAGGGGATGCAAACAGAGTTCCCTTTCCATTTAATCCTGCTGAGATAGAGTGCCTCTTCCTGACCCACGCTCATCTGGATCATACGGGACTTGTGCCTAAGCTCGTGAAGGATGGATTCAGAGGGAAGATCATAACGACCACGGCCACGGCCGATCTCATAGCGATCATGCTCCTCGATTCGGCGCACATCCAGGAAAAGGATGCGGAGTGGATGACAAAGAAAGCTTTGCGTGCAGGCAAGAAGCAGGTATTTGCGCCGCTTTATACGGCTGAGGACGTGAAAGCGTCGCTTCGGTTCTTGAAGCCTGTTATGTACGACGACACCAATGACCTGGGGAACGGCATGAAATATCTGTTCGTCGATGCCGGTCATATCCTTGGTTCGGGATCCTTTGAACTCTGGTATCCGAGCAATGGCGGCCAAAAGAAGATCGTCTTTTCCGGGGATGTGGGCAAGAAGGGGAACCTTATCATTGAGGATCCGGAATACACGGTAACCGCCGATTATGTGGTCATGGAATCGACCTACGGAAATCGGCTTCATAAAAGCATGGACGCAAGTATTGATGAGCTTGCCGGCGCCATCAAAGAAACGTTCCGCAAGGGCGGGAACGTGCTCATGCCCACTTTTGCGGTGGGGCGGACCCAGGACGTGATCTATATTCTGAATGATCTGGTTCGGGAAGGGCGGCTCGCGCCCGTGGACCTCTATGTGGATAGTCCGCTCGCCGAGGAGGCCACCAATATCTATCTTTCTCACCGGGAATATTTTGGTGAGGAAGCCAAACAGTTGTTTCAGATCCACCACAAGGGGAACGCAGTTCGGCTCCACTTCACAAAAACGGTGGCGGAATCACAGGAGATAAACAGGATAAAATCGGGCGTCATCATCATGGCGGGCAGCGGTATGTGCGAAGGCGGCAGGATAGCGCACCATTTGAAGCATAACCTCTGGAGGCCGGAGTGCAGCATTGTCTTCACGGGGTTCCAGGCCCGAGGTACACTGGGGCGCAGAATTGTTGATGGGTCAAGACGTGTGCGTGTTCTCGGCGAAAGCATCGCCGTAAAGGCTACGATCTATACCATCGGCGGTTTTTCAGCCCACGCGGATCAGAAGGAACTGCTGGAGTGGATCGGTTCTTTTACCAGCAAGCCGGAAGTATTCATTGTACACGGCGAAGAAAAGACTGCCCTGGAGTTCGAAGGTATAGTCAAAGAGAAACTCGGATTGGTAACCCACGTACCACATAAGGGAGATGAATTCGAAATCTAAGAGGGTGTTTAGTGATTGGTTCTCAATATATGCACTATTCACTAAACACTATGCGCTATGCACCATACGCCATACACTATGCACTAAACACTAAACACGTTTTTTGGAGGTAACAATGCTTCACGGACAGACTCAGGAATTTTTCAATGCGGCTGACTACTTCATTGACCGGAACATACGTCAGGGACGCGGGCACAAGGTGGCGGTCTACACGGAGCAGCGCAACTACACGTATAACGACATGCACAAGATGGCAAACAAAACGGCCAACGCGTTGCGTGACCTTGGTGTGCGCTTCGATGATCGGGTCCTGATTCTCATGCTCGACGTGCCTCAGTTTTATGCGATCTTCTGGGGCGCCGTACGGATAGGTGCAGTGCCGATTCCGGTGAACACTATGCTCACCCCCGATGATTACGAATATTACCTGAATGACAGCCGGGCGAGGGTGCTCGTTGTCTCCGATGCCCTCATAAACCTTGTCAGGGAGATCAAGGGTGATCTTCATTATCTGCGCGACCTCATCGTAATCTCTGAAACGCAGGGTGCTTATCCCCCCTTCCGGCAAAAGTACAAACGGGCTCCGGCGACGATCAAGACAGAGTTCACGACGAAAGATGACGTAGGTTTCTGGCTGTATAGTTCCGGATCCACGGGTTCTCCCAAGGGCGCCATTCACTCCCAGAACGACATGGTGGTTGCTTCCCAGGCCTTTGGGCAGAACGTATTGAAACTGACGGAAGATGACATCTGTTTTTCGGGCGCCCGGCTCTTCTTCGCCTATGGGCTCGGCAACGCTATGTATCTTCCGATGTCGGTCGGAGCCGCAACCGTGCTTAACCCGCATCGGCCGACTCCGGAGACCATGTTCAAGTATCTGGAAAAGTACCGGCCAACGGTCTTCTTCGGCGTGCCGACGCTCTATGGCCAGATGCTTGCCTACAAGGAGCGGCTTGATAAGGAACGAGGAACCAAGCCTGACCCCAACTCGAACCATGAGCTTTCGTCGGTCCGGGTCTGCGTTTCCGCCGGCGAGGCACTGCCGGTGGATATCTTCACGAGATGGAAAGAGCGCTTTGGTGTGAGCATACTGGACGGCATAGGCTCCACCGAGATGCTCCACATATTCCTGTCGAACCGTCTGGACGACTTGCGGCCCGGGTCCACGGGCAAGCCCGTTCCCGGCTACGAGCTCAGGATCGTCGACGAAGAGGGTGTGGACGTTCCTCAGGGCGAGATAGGGACGCTGCTGGTCAAGGGAGACAGCGCTGCCCAAGCTTACTGGCGGAAACGGGAGAAGACACGCCAGACCATGCAGGGCGAGTGGCTAAACACCGGTGACAAGTATTTTATGGATAAGGATGGCTTCTATTACGCTGCCGGCAGGGCGGACGACATGTTGAAGGTCGGCGGCATATGGGTTTCGCCTCTCGAGGTGGAGAACTGCTTGAGCCAGCATCAGGCCGTCCTGGAAGTGGCAGTCGTGGGCCGCAAGGATGATCAGGACCTGGTGAAGCCGGCGGCTTATGTCGTGCTTCGTGACGGCTATACCGCGTCGGGAGAACTGGCCGAAGAGTTAAAGAAGTGGACGCTCGATCGGCTGGCCAAGTTCAAGTATCCGCGGTGGATAGAGTTCCTTCCTGAACTCCCAAAGAGCGCAACGGGGAAGATACAGCGATTCAAGCTGCGCTGAGAAGGTAGGGTCACAGGTCAAGGGTCACGGGTCACGGCAGGGTTCAGCGGCCGGGCCTGGCGCCTGTTTGTGAGTGCATCATGGGTCCGAACAGACATTGGTCGCACATCCGTGCCTCCTTGAGGCCAAGGGTCTAAGTCTTTCAGCCACTGCCTTGGTCGGCGGCCTTTGAACCTCGAACCTCGGTTCTCTTGTGCCAGACGAAGATGCCGGTTTTCGACGGGTCAAGGAGAAGACACTTTTTCATGAGCCCGATACTTTCGGCACCAAGCGTGGTATTGCGACGCAACAAAAGAAGCCCGGTTCCGCTCCGCACGTCCCTGGACACGGCCAGCCCCGGCAAAAGGTCTTTAATGCCCAGCTCGACCTCTGCTGCGTCATTCTCCGAAGCTGACATTGTTGAGGCTATCTCCCGCACTGTTTTCTTGAAAACGTGAAACAATTGCGGATCAAACTGTTTCCCGACAAGGGGCGCCATTTTGCCAAGGGCAACATCGGGGCCGTCCGGCCCACCCACTCGGCCCGATAGGCGATCAAAGCTGTTTGCAACGGCAAGAATTCTCGACCCGAGCGGTATCGCGCTGCCCGAAAGGCCCTCCGGGAACCCCCTCCCGTCATACCATTCGTGGTGGTGTCTTATAAAGAGCCCCACTTCGTTGAACTCCTCCACAAAATGAATCGCAGCTTGCCCTCTGACAGGGTGCATCCGATACTCCTCCAGTTCGGCTTCGGTCATTTCATCCTTGTTCTTTAATAAGACTATATCCGGTACACCTATCTTACCTATATCATGCAGGTGCGCGGCGATTTCTATGGACTCCACGGTGACAGCATCCAAACCAAGCCCTCTGGCGAGGGCTACAGACGCATAGGCCACATTATTTGAGTGATTCAGAACGGTGACATCCCGCAGCTCGATGAGGCTCGACAGGGCTGCAATCATTGCTTTCATGTTCCTGGAGAGCCTTTCATGCAGCCTCGTCAACTCCACATTCTGCTTCTCCAGGTCTACCGTCTGTTGCTGGACGGCTAGCCCAAGCTTTGCGCTCCATTTCTTAAGTTCTTGATTCTGTTTCTCCGTTAATTCTTTAAGGAGCTGATTCTCCTTGATCAATCTGTACTTCTGAATGGCGTCCCGTATGATGAGGATCAGCTCGTTATCATTCCAGGGCTTTGCAATATACCTGCTGGCCCCTCCCCTATTGATAGCATCGATGGTCGCATTGATATCAGCGTAGCCTGTGAGCAGGATCCTCAGCGTGTCCGGTGCAATCGCTCCGGCCTTTTCCAGGAAATCGACACCTGACATGCCCGGCATCCTCTGGTCGGATAGGATGAGACCGATATCGGGCTCTTTCGTCATGATCCGCAGGCCTTCTTCTCCCCCGGTTGCGGTTAAGACCTCATACTCCTCATCGGCGAGGAGACGCCTGAGCGATCGCAATATATTCTCTTCGTCATCCACGAGGAGCACTTTTGCCTTGACGGTGACTGGGGTACCCATCTAGTCCTTCCTTACGGGGATTGTTACGGTGAAGGTAGTTCCCTTTCCCGGTTCGCTCTGAACGCTGATTTCGCCTCCGTGCTTCTTCACGATGTCATAGGTAATGCTGAGCCCCAAACCGGTGCCCTGGCCCACTTCCTTTGTCGTGAAAAAGGGCTCAAAAATGCGGTTCAGGTTCTGCGCCGCAATGCCGCAACCCGTGTCCGACACGGTAGTAACAATTGAACCATTCTCGTGCCAGGTCTTGACTGTTATCTCTCCCTGCTTCTCAATGGCTTGAGTGGCGTTTACAAGCAGGTTCATGAACACCTGGTTCAGCTGCTGCGGAAAGCACTTGGTCAGCGGCAGACTGCCATACTCCTTACTGAGTGTGGCCTTGTATTTCAGTTCGTTCCATACGATGTTGATGGTACTCTCTATGCAAGCATTGACATCCGCCAGTTTGTAGTCCGCTTCGTCCACCCTGGAAAAGCTTTTCAGATCCTGCACGATCTTCCGCACTCTATCGACACCATCAACGGATTCTACGAGCAGTTGCGCCACGTCCTCAAGACTATAGTCTACTTTGAGGGCCTGTCGATACTGCCTTTGCTGCTCCATGGCCTCCCCTGGAGCTGACGTCTCTATGATCTTCGTTTGGAGTCCGATGAACTCCGTCAACCTCTTAATGTACTTGTCAAAGGTGCTCAGGTTGCTTGCAACAAACCCTATAGGGTTATTGATCTCGTGAGCCACGCCGGCTGCCAGTTGTCCTATGCAAGCCATCTTTTCCTGCTGGAGTATTTTGGCCTGGGTGGCCTTCAACTCGGCGTATGCAGCCTCCAGTTCACTATTCTTTGTTTCGACTTCCCGGTTCTTCAGCTCAAGAGCTTGCGCCATTTCCCTCAGTGTGGTGGTATCGTGAATCGTAATTACCTTTCCTACGACTCCGTCTTTGTCGCGTTTCTTAAAGGGGTCCACATGGAGAATGAACCATCTGCCACTTGCCGGGTGAAAGAGTTCCACGCCCTCACCGGTGTGCTCCTTACGCTCAAAACCACTGTTGCTAAGCAATGCTTGCCAGTTCTCACCGACAATCTCCCCGTACAGGCGACCGGTGAATCGCGTTACTTCGCTGCTGCATCTTTTTATGCTCCCTTCCTCGTCAGTGAGAATTACCATGGAGCCTATACAGTCCATGGTGTCTTCCCACTCCCTCTTCGCCTCTTCGACCTGTTTGAACAGATTGTTCAGGTCTTCGTGCCTCTTCAGCAACTCTACCTGACTGTCCCTGAGGGCTTCTGCTGCCCGTTTTCGCCCGGTAATGTCTCGAACGATACCCTGGTAGCCCAGGATCGTGCCGTCACCGGCACGCCGTACCGTGGCGGTAAGCAAGCAGTCCATCACAACTCCGCTCTTCCGGCGGAATTGCACCTCATAATCCCTGACCGAGCCTTTTTCCTCGGCCTCCCCCTGAAATATTTCCCTGTCGGCAGGGTTAGCGTAGATCTCCCGCGCAGAAAGGCCTATCATTTCTTCCTTTGTATATCCGAAGAGTCCGAGCATGGCCCGGTTGGCATCAAGAAACGTGCCTTCACGGGCCGTAATATAAATGGCGTCTCTCGATTCCTCGAAAAGAGCACGGTACTTCTCTTCGCTCTTGCGCAGGCGCTCCTCTGCCCGCAGTCGTTCGTCTATCTCACTTCTCAACTGCTGATTAATTTTCTCGAGTCTCTCGGCCCGCTGGGTGACTTTAGGCGCCGGCTCGTCACAGCTGCTGGTCGGATCAGCTTCCAACTGTGCTGCCTCCATGTTGTTGATTTGAACACCAGGCTGCACCAGGAATGAGCATAAGACTGGTCTCCTCTATCTATTATTATCGGTAAGTATTTGTAAATATTTGGAAAGGTCTTACCTGGCCTGCGATGAATTTCGGAGTTTTTAACCTGTAACGGGTAACCCGTAACCTGTAACGGGTCCTTATCCGTTTATCCTTATCACTGCAACGACCCGTCCCTGTACCTCGACGTTATCGGCCTTGTGGTAGATGGGCATCATGTAGGGATTGCAGGGCTGCAGGCGAACCTGTCCGCCTTCGAAGTA
>JADGQN010000523.1 GCA_017881765.1 Syntrophobacterales bacterium
CCGGAGAGCTTCCTCACCGTTGCCCGCGGTAACGATCCTGCAGCCGAGAGCCTCGAGGCTCACTGCAAGGAGGGCGCGAACCGCGCGGTCCTCGTCGACGAGCAGCACGCACGGTGCGGTCAGTTTCCTGTTCGGCGTCCCTTCACGCCGCTTATGCCTTGGCGTGCGGTCCGTGGAGCTAGGAGACAGCATCCTTCCTCCTTCCGTCATACAGCAATGGCGGCGGAAGACCTTCACGGGCACCCAACCCTGCTGGCAGCGTGTAGAGCGCTATCCGTATCACTTCATCTGCGAGAAAGCCGGAGAGGCTATCGTACAACCTGCCGATTATAGCCTCTCTTGCGGCATCGACAGCGTTGTGCATGTTGCCGAACTCGGTAAAGAGGATACCCATGACGGCGCCATCCGTGTACCAGCCCTTCACGTCTATCTCCCGGGTCGAGGAGGCGAGCACCGAGGTGATCTTCCGGGTCATTTCCGCCGACCCACACACGGAAACATCGAATAGCAACAGGAGTGGGGGACTGCCTGACCTTGAGCTCCTTACTGCCTCTCTGTGCATCACTTCTTGAAACGCTTCCCTGCGATACAATGCGCCGTCTGGATTCATCGGCTCGATCATACCTCGCTCCCTGAGGGGAAAGAACCTTGTTCTGGTTTGCATCAGGTTTCTCCTTTCACAGGATGCTGGTTCGCTCGGTCGGCGCGTTCGGCTCGGGCCACGGACTGATGGTCCTGATCATCAATAGCTTCGCCATCTTGTCTCTGTTTAACAGAAGATAGAGATTATCGCGCAGTATATCGGTGGAATCCTCGTAGCCTAACGGGGAACAATGCCTTTTCCTGAGACCGGGGAATGGACCCATAACTACCCCTTAGAAAGCAAATATGCAGCACATGCAGGCGTCTGTCAAGGCCTCTAGCGACCGGTCAGCAGGTCTTGGGTAGGACTGCTGAATGCCTGGGAGAAAAGCATCGGCGTTGTGATGAAAGGCGGCGAGTAGTGGGTTTCGGCGTGTCCCGGTCTCTCCTGCTCCAGTCGCCGTGCTCTCTTTTCTTTGGTAATGGTGAGCTTTGATAATGACTGGCTCGTACAAGAGTTGTAGGTGCAAGCAAGGTGCGGATAGCTTCCTGTACTCTTCATTCTTGAATTTCGCTCCAAAATGCAACATTTCATCCCGAAATCAATAAGAAGTGGGGGATTTTTCATAGTAAGAAATGAGTGTAAAAACGTGTAACGTACGTTGTCGGGAAAGTTTACAACATTAAGAATAGGCATATTCCTTAATACTATCATACTGGTTTGGCCCCAGCTTAAAACTCTTGGTTTAAACCATTTTTAAACCATTCGGATTAACCCTTTGTCGGAAAACCTTACAAAAATACGCGCTCAAAAAAGTATCAAACATGTAAATATTTAGGGATATCAAGAAGTTAGGAAAATGGCATAAGACGTGCTTTACTTGATGACAAATGTCTGCAAAAAATAGGAGGACGTAAAGAGATGAAAAAGTTCATGATTTGTTTCAGTGCCCTGGTCCTAATACTTGGATTTGGTGGGATGGCAAGCGCGACGAGTACGACTTTTGATTTCACAGGTGTCTCCAACCTCAATACGTACATGGACACGACCTTCGGAAGCAATGTAGACGTAAGTAACCTGGAATCGCGGACGCAAAGCGGTATTTTTGGGGGAAGTGCTGCTATCAGAACAGATAATGGTGCAACGGGATCTCTGGACTTTGATCCTTCCGGTTCGGGACTCCCGTCGACATTTAAGATTCTCTCTGTTTCTTTTACCTGGGGAGTGTATGATTCAACAACAGGGTATGATTTTGTCCTCGATGTATATAACGATGCAACAGGCCACTGGGTTGATAATTACTTCACGAAATCAGATGTTAGCGATGGCGCGTACGGCGATTCCGGTACGCTTACCTTTGCTGGTACTATGGAAGTGACACAACTTCGAATTCACGATGACGGTGAACACGATGTTGGTATAGATAATCTGGTGATTAATGATAACAGGACCACCGTCTCCCCCGTCCCCGAACCCGGCACCATGCTGCTCCTCGGCTTTGGCCTCCTCGGGCTGGCGAGCATAAGGAGAAAGTTTACGAAGTAGTCACACAATCTTGATTCATAAAAAAAGCAGGGCCTCAATGGCTCTGCTTTTCATTTGTGGTGTGCCAGGCATGGCGTGCAGCGTGACATACGCAAATCGGTGAGGTGCGGTGCCTCACTGAACACTTGGAGGTGAAACTCCTCTACGAGCCCTGGTGATAGGAATCGTTAGCCGAACCGCAAGGGTGTCCATCGTGAGGTGGAATCTGAAGGAAGCGGTAAGCAAAGTCCCGGCCCGAGGAACACCAAGCGCATATGAGGCAGCTCCATCTGGGCGAGGGGGCCACAAGACCCAAAGCCCTATAGTCACCCAGGAAGATGGAGAAGTAAATGCGACGGGTATATGGGAGGAAGGTGGCACGTCTTACCCTGGGATACCTCTTCACCTGCCTTTGTGCTACCGCCATCGTAAGGTGGCGGGATGGGTAAAGAGGGGTCAGCAGAGGCCATAGGAGTCGGCCCAACCAGCCGGCAAAGGGCCGAACCTGTCAATGAGATCACAGGCCTCGGAGTCAACGGTAACGGTACGATGATCGGCTTGGATAATTTCGGTACGGTTCCAAGCCAGGGCACGCCGGTTCCGGAGCCAGGAACCTTGCTCCTGCTGGTCGCCGGTTTTTTCGGCGTCTGCCTTATCGCCAATCGGAAGATCGCCCAGAAATAGCACCTCACTGAACACT
>JADGQN010000157.1 GCA_017881765.1 Syntrophobacterales bacterium
TTCTCGCGCGTCAATCAGGTCAAAGCTGCTTTTCCCTGTACCCGGTACTTGCTTTTCCATCGCCCGTTTCCAGTCACAGCATCTTACCACAGAAGCTGCTGTGCCGTCAGCACCACCCGCTTCGCTCGTTAGAGACCGCTTTTTTGTTGCAGATAAGAGCGGATAAGGCTGTGATAACTTCGGATGTTACATTTCTTGACCGGATCTGTTGATAGAACCCCACATCCGGTCAAACTGCAGCAGCTACGCTGCAGTAAGACCATGCGCGGAGCGCTGCGGTGTGGACAGCATTGCCGCGGTATCACAATGCTGTCCACGGCCACACTCATCTGTGGATATCTCTCATTGCTCTTATCTGCGTATATCTGCGATGAAAATGTCATTCCTTCTTTGCGGGTTAGGAAGTACCAGGGTCGGCTTGACAAACAGGCCCCTTGTGCTATCTTTTGATAACGCGGAGTGCGTATGCGCATATTTAGAGTGGCGGGCAGCGACATCACCGATCCTCGGGACTGTTCAGTCTACCTGCTCGACATCGGAGAATTAGTCATGATAGACGCCGGATTCGGCGAAAGGATTGATCTGCTGGCGTCGCACATCGAGCAGCAGGGGTTGGACCCGCACGACGTATCAACAGTCATTCTCACGCATTGCCACGTAGACCACATAGGGGGAGCCGATCCGTTTCGTCATCGTTTTGGGCCCCGCCTTGTGATGCATGAGCTTGACGCGGCAATTGTGGCACGGGGAGATAACAGGCTTACCGCGGCATTCTGCTTTCAAAAGGTTTTTCGGCCGTTCCCGATAGATGTTATTATGAGCGGCGAGGAGAAACGGCTCACCTTTGCCAACCAGGAATTAGTCTGCCTCCACACGCCGGGTCATACGCCCGGATCCATCTCCGTCTATGCGGACGTGAGTGAGAAGAGGGTACTCTTCGCGCAGGACCTAGGGGCGCCCCTGCTGGAGGAGTTTGATTGCGATCCGGTAGCGTGGCGAAACTCGGCTGAGAAGCTCCTCGCCCTCAACGCGGATATACTCTGTGACGGTCACACAGGCGTGTATCAGCCCCGGGACAAGGTGCGAAGGTACATCGAGTCCTGTATGGCAGCAAACCTGAGCTAGACCTATAATCCTTCTGCTTGTCTTGAACCATGCCCGTAGGCAAAGGGGGCCTTCAGCGCCTTGCCTCACGGCCCCCTTTCCTCAAGCTGCGGGTATGCCACGTTTATCACCTCAATCCCGGCAGCCATTCCCTGATCTGTTTCCGTGCCTTGCTTACTTCTTCTTTGCAGGAGCTTTTTTCTTCGCTGGTGCTTTTTTCTTCGCGGGCATGTTCATTCCTCCTTTCCTTTAGAGTTTTGCTCCCTGTCGTCCAGCTCTATCCTACCCTTGCGTATGAGCAGCCTCAGGAACGTAGAGACATTCATCCCGAGACCGGAAGCCCTCTTCTCCACTATCTCGTATTCTGTCTTGCTCAGACGAACCACGACGGGCACCGACTTTTTGTCTTTGTCTGCCTTTCGCTTTCCCATTATATCACTCTATACTATATACTAATAATCCGGTTATGCTGCGATGTCAACAACAAAGTTTAGTTTCATGGTAATTTTATATAACCAGCGGTGCCTATATGATGATTAATGTAATACAGTAAGGAAAAGCGGAGAAAGACAAGACTGTCTCACACAGAGTTCGTAGAGAGCACAGAGAAGAGTAGGACTTTATCTCACGCCCGCTCCCTTCAGTCACTAGAGGCCGCAGAGGGCGCAGAGGAAAGACAAGGGAAGAGAAGTACCTGTGAGTTCTATGTGCGTGCTCAGAATTCTCGGAGAGAATTCCTCGCCTCGCATCGCGCTAACGCGCGAGTAGTCGTGGAAAACCGGATATATGTTGCCTGCCGCTCCGCAGCAGACTAACCCTACACCTTCCGGCGATAGCCGGACGGGGTTTGCCCGGAATGGTCCCCTCAACCATTCCGGGCAAAAACATCACTCTCTCTTGAAGTCTTTCCTCTGCGGCCTCGAAGGAGCGGAGCGACTGGGCGTGAGCTAATCCTTTGCTCTTCTCTGTGGACGCTGTGGGCTCTGCGTGAGACAGCCCTGAGCTGAAGCGTCTAGGGAGGATCGAGCGAAGCTAAGGCTTTCCTCGCTTGCTGAAGGTAAGTCTCGGCCCGGCATCGTTCGAAGAGTGACACGGCTTGACTGAAGTATATCCGAGCTTTCTCGGGGTTTTTCCTTGCTCTATACAGCTGTCCGAGATTGAAATAAGCTTGAGCAAGTATGCTTTTGGCTCCTATGACTCTTGCGGTCTCAACCGCCCGGTTGAAATGTATTTCAGCTTTCTTGCTTGCCACGAACAAGTTGGTTGAGAGGAATTTAAGGTTCCTGAGGATAAGAGAAATATCCCTCCTTTTGTTTCCGTGAGCAACCTGAAGATAGACCCTTCCGAGAGTGTTCTCGGATGCGGCATAAAGGCACCTCCGTTTTTTGTCGGAGAATATTTTTCGGACATCTTCGAGCCTCCTGATTCCCCCAGAGAGATTTCCCATACCTGTCATGACCATGCCAAGAAGCCCGTGGGCTGCCGTTCCTATAGTCTCGACACCGGAATTTCTACTGAAGGCATACACTTCTTTGATTACCTTTTCGGCCTTCTCGAACTGGCCGTCAGAGACGTAGGCGTAGCCCAGGGTAGTTCTGGGAAAGTAGGAATAGTAGGGGTCTGTTGAGACGTCAACCGCCTTCTTATAGCAGCCAATCGCCGATGGCAGATCACCTGCAATGAAATGGCTGTGGCCCATAGTGTAATAGCCGCAAACCGTGCTCCGGGCATGGGCGTGTCGATCCCCGAACTCGACCAGGGTTTTTCCCACTTCGAATGCCTTCTTACTATCTCCTCTATACCAGTAAGCCTGTCCGAGTGCCAGATAACTGACGCAGGTGAGGAAATGATCCGATACCAGAAGCTTTGAGATATCTCGGGCCCTTTCTCCGAACTGAACGGCTTCGTCCAGGAGCCCCAGCTCTGCGCAGGTCCATCCTAGCTGACTGCAGGCGTACCCAATGACGAGAGGGCTGGTGATCTCCTCACCAAGCTCCAATGCCATACGAAGATAGCGGTAAGACTCCTCAAATTCCTCTCTGCATCTCAGAGCAAAACCGAGGCTCGCGTAGTACATGCCGAGCTTTGCCTTATCACCAATCGATTCCGCCAGTTCCTTATGCGCAATCAGCAGATCCGTCAGCTCCGCGAAATCACCGCGGTAATAGAAAACGATAGACCACTTCAACAGAACTTCGATCAGCAGCAACTCCTCCTGGTTCGACCGCGGTTCCCTCCTCGATAAGATGCCGTAAGCTTCTTTGAAATGTTTTTGGGATTCATCTAAGGCGTATTGATTGAGGCCTTTTTCACCCGATTTAATAAGATAAGCTATTGCTTTGTCCACAGCCAGCGCTTCCACAAAATGAAATGCCAGGGTTTCATAAAATTCCGCGAGTCTCTCCTTGAAGATGTCCTCGATCGCGACGGCTACTTTCTCGTGGATCTTTTGACGATCCTTCTTTAAGAGGCTGTTGTAGACCACCTCCTGGGTCAAGGCGTGCTTGAACGTATACTCGACATTTGGATGGAGAGACGTGATTCTTACCAGGTCAAGTTTCTGCAAGTCGCTGAGGCGGTCGTCAATCTCTTCCCGAAATTCCGTGACTCTCTGCAGAAGCTCGTGAACAAAGGCTCTCCCGATCACCGAGGCCTCCTGAAGGATCCGCTTGGTCTTGCCTTCGAGACGATCGATCCTGGCGGAGATTACCCCCTGGACCGTCGTTGGAACATCGGTTTGGCGAATAGAGCCGATCAGCCTCCAGCTACCGTTCTCGGGTTTCAGAATGCCGGTTTCGATCAAAGCATTGACCACTTCCTCCAGATAGAATGGATTGCCCTCGGCTTTCTGCTGCACGAGGCTCTTCAACTCTGAGGTCAGGGCGTTTGTCTTCAGGAGTGATCCCAGCATATCCTGTGCTTCGCGTGAAGAGAGGTCTCCCAGGTGGATCTCCTGGCGCACATTCTGGAGCGCGTTGAGTTGATCGTTGGCAATAAGACTAAAAGGAGGCCTGTAAACAGAAAGAAAAAGGACGGGATACGCAAGATCCGACAGGATATAACGGAAGAGGTCGATGGAGGAAGGATCCGCCCAGTGGAGGTCCTCCAGACAAAAGAGCGTTGGTCTTCTTGCGCTGATTGCTCTCAGGATTGCCTTGACGGCCTCTCTCAGATTGAATTTCCATGATTCAGGGCTCACCTCGGCTAACTCAGGGTAGTCGAGCCCATAGAGCCTCCCGATGTAAGGCACCACATCCTCTTTTCGGAGGTTCAGTCGCTCTACAGCAATTTCGATCTTTACTCCCACCACCTCGGGCCCGTCCGCCTCTTGTATATGCCAGGTGCGGTTCAATAAATCGATCAAAGGGAAATAGGGGATATTTTGAGCATAGGCGTATGCGTGGCCCTCTCTCCACTCAATCGCGTTTAGATCCAGGGTTCCCTTGAAGTGCTCGACAAGCCGACTTTTCCCGCTTCCCGCCTCACCGCACAGGGTCACTATCGTCGTTTTTCCTTCGCCGAGCCTCCTGATCGCATCATCGAGCCGGCTTAGTTCCGCTTCCCTTCCGATAAAGTCCGCCCTTAAGCCGGCGAAGCGGTGGATGGTTATGGGCTCTTCTTTCACGGAGAGTACCTTGTACGCCTGGACCGGCTCTGTCTTTCCTCTTATTTGAAGAGAGCCCAGCGCTTCGAAATCGAAGTGGCCCTGTACCTGTCTATATGTTTCGGGACCGACGAGGATTTCACCCGGTTTGGCCAGCCCCATAAGTCTTGTGGCCACATTGACGGCCTCCCCGACAATCTCCGCCCCTTCACTTCCCTGGACGAGTGAACCGGTGACCACGAGGCCCGTATTGATACCGCTGTGTATGAGCAATGGTTGGTTGAGTTTTCCCTTGAATCTTGGACTCAGAGATTCGACGAGACGGTGAAACTCTTTAGCCGCCCGAATCGCCCGGATCGGGTCGTCCTCACGACTCGCCGGAAGGCCGAAAAGGACCATGATGGCATCGCCGACAAATTTGTGCGTGTACCCCCGGTATCGTGTGACTACCTGGACGATCTCACCGAAGACACAGCTCATCAAATCCTTGACCTCTTCGGGATCGATACTCTCTGACAGAAAGGTATATCTGGAGAGATCGGAAAAAAGCACCGTAATCTGCCTTCGCTCCCCCTCAGTAGATAGATCTATTCTTCCGGTCACTTGTTTTTCTTCCAGTCTCTCTCCGCATCCGCTACAAAACTTATCTCCGGGAAGATTGGGAAACTCGCACTTGGGACAAACCTGTCTAAGTCTCGTCCCGCATACTCCGCAAAACGTGCCGGTGTCCGGATTATCACTATGGCAGTTTGAGCAGTTCATCCTGTCGGTTCCGTCACAAGTTTCAATGACCGCCGCACCAACGGGACGGCGTGTCTACGATCTTATCCGGCAGTTCCTTTATCTGTACCAACGAGCGGCCAACCCCATTTACCGGTTCTCGTTTTCTCGGCCAGCTTCTGTTCTGTGACCGGTAATGAGGCCAAAAGCAAGACAGCCTCCAAAGGAGAAGAACCCCTGGAGGCTTCATGATGCACAGCTCATGCCAGACCCAGTCCACAACTACCTCCAAAAGATTTAGATGCAAACGGGACTGGTTTTCCTCTGACCCTATATTTTACGAGTCCTCTTCCAGGACACTCCGCTTTTTCTGGATGAAGGGAATGACCGAGGAAACGAGCAGAAAGACGGAAACAAACAGGCAGACGGCGGATATGGGGTGGGTCACAAATACGGCCAGGTTCCCGTCGGACAAGATGAGCGCCTGGCGGAGGTTCTGCTCCAGTAACGGCCCCAGCACAAAGGCAAGCACGAGGGGCGCCGGCTCGTAATCTATTTTTCTGAATCCATACCCGATGAGCCCAAATAAGATCATCACGTAGATATCAAAAACATTGCTGCTTATGCAATAAGCACCTATCAGACAGAAGAGCAGGATGAGCGGAAAGAGTATATTGTAAGGAATCTTGAGCACGCGCACCCAGATGCCGATGAGGGGCAGGTTGAGGATGAGGAGTAGGACATTGCCCACGTACATGCTCGCCACAGTTCCCCAGAATATTTCCGGGTGCTCGGTGATCATGAGCGGTCCCGGTCTGAGGCCGTGGATCATAAGTGCGCCGAGGAGTAATGCCATAACGACGTTGGGCGGTATGCCCAGCGAGAATAAGGGAATGAATGCCCCGCTCGTAGCCGCGTTATTTGCCGCCTCAGGACCTGCTACCCCTTCTATGGCTCCTTTGCCAAATCTCTCCGGCTCTTTCGAAAGCTTCTTTTCCATCGCGTAAGAAACGAAAGAAGAGATGACGGCACCGCCACCGGGCAGGATGCCCAGGAGGAAGCCGACAAGCGATCCGCGGCCGATCGGTTTGGCCGACCGTCGCCAGTCATCCTTGTTGGGCAGGAGGTTTCTGATCTTTGTTGAGAGGACCATTCTTTCTTCGGGTGTTTCAAGGTTCAGAAGCACTTCGGAGATACCGAAGAGGCCCATGACGAGGGGCACGAGACCCACGCCATCCTGCAGTCCGATCAGGCCGAAGGTAAAACGGGCCCTGCCTGTTACGATATCCTGGCCGATGAGGCTCAAGAAGATCCCGGCGCCGGCCATCAACAGCCCTCTTAAGATAGAACCGTGCGTGAGGTACATGAGCAGGGAGAGGCCAAGGCACATGAGCGAAAAATACTCCGCAGGTCCGAACTTGACCGCAAACTTTGCGAGAGGGTTGGCCATGAGCATCAAGCCTACGAGACCTATCGTGCCGGCGATGAAGGAGCCGAAGGCCGCGATGCCGAGGGCAGGCCCGGCCCGGCCTTGACGGGCCATCTGGTAACCATCTATGCAGGTGACAACCGATGCAGCCTCGCCCGGGATGTTAACGAGGATCGACGTGGTCGAGCCACCGTACATGGCGCCATAATAAATGCCGGATAGCATGATGATTGCGGCGACGGGAGACATGCCGAACGTTGCCGGCAACAAGACCGACATCGCCCCGACAGGCCCGATGCCCGGAAGCACGCCGATGAGGGTCCCGATGAAAACACCGACGAAGCAGGCAAACAGGTTCATTGGCTGCAACGCCACGCCAAATCCGTAAAGAAGATCGTGAAGAATGCTCATACGTTGCTTACCACCAGGGGAAGATACCCCTCGGGAGCTGGCTTTTGAGCCACACTTCAAAAACCAGATACGTGAAGACAACGCTGAGAGACGATGCCAGAAGCGGGGATGCCCAGCGCCGGCCGGATGGGTTGTAAAAGAGGCCAAAGAGCACGACAAACGTCGTGATGATGTAGCCCGCTAGATTGAGGAATAATGCATAGAAGAGAAGAAGAGCCAGAGTGTAGGTCAGTTTGAATGGCGCGCTCTCCAGGAATCGCGTGGGCGCCGTTGCATCTGCCGCCTTAAGCTTCTGCTGTTCAGGCCTCCTGAATACGGTTACAAGCGCGCCGACGCCTATGATAAAGAGGCCGGCCGCAAAGGCGACAAAGCCTACCCCCGGCTCATTGAACCTGCCGACACCCGTCCGGTACGACCACGCGCTGATGATTACTCCGATGAATATCCATACCGGCCCCTCAAGCAGTCTCAGCACGACTCCACCTTGAACTCGCTAACAACAGGATCGTTTCGAGTTACGAGTTCCGGGTTACGAGTTAAAGGCTCTTAACTCGCAACTCGAAACTCGTAACAAGCCCTTTTTTACTCAACACGTAACACTCGACACATAACACTAGTCACTCTTTATTTATAACCAGCCCCTCTTCTTTGAAGAAGACCTGCAGGGCGTCCTTGTATTGATTGATCGATTTTTCGAAGGCCTTCGTATCCTCGAAGCTCACCTGGGTGCCCATGCCATGGATCTTGGCTCGAAACTGCGGCTCCCGGGCTATCTTCCCAATCACATCATTCAGCTTCTTGACGATCTCATCCGGCGTGCCTTTTGGCGCAAAAACCCCGAGATAGGCGCCGAACGCAAACTTGTAGCCCAACTCAACTATCGTAGGGATGTTCGGGGCAAACTCAGCCCTTTTTTCAATGAGGAGCGCGAGTACTTTTATCTGCTTCGCATCAACCAGCGATATCACCGCCGGGTAAGCGGGCGTACCGGCTGGTACGTGACCGCCCAGAATAGCGGGTACGATCTTGGTGTCGCCGTCAAAGGGTACGTCGATCAAATTTATGTTTTCGGCCTTAGCAATGCTCTTCATCACCAGGTAGCCCTGTGTACTTCTACCATGGATCCCGATCTTTGCTCCGGGGTTCTTTCGCGCGTATTCGACGAGGTCTTTGACACTATTTATCGGTGAGTCACCTTTTACGGCGATGGTGAGAACCGGGATGCCGACCTTGGATACGGGCTTGAGGTCCTTGCTGGAAAATGGCGCTTCATAGAAATAGGTATAGACTTCCGGTATGCTCGCGGATGAAGGAAAGAAACCAATCGTGTAACCGTCAGGCTTTGCGGAAGCTACCGCATTACCACCGATGGTTGTCGATCCGCCGGGCCTGTTGACAGCCACGACGGGCTTCTTTAAGTATCTCTCCATGGCTTCCGCCAATGCGCGAGCGCCGAGATCGGTTACTCCTCCCGGTGGATACGGTATGATGAGTGTGATCGCCCGGTCAGGATACTCTGCTGCCGCGGCCCGATCCGCTGTACTCAGCGTCAGCATGAGTGCCACAGCCAAAAGAACAAAACCAGATATCTTTATCACATCACCCTTTCTCATCTCCGACCCTCCCCCCTTTTTTTCTTCTCACATCAGTTCGCCTTCATCTATATAACCTTCACTTCACCAGTCCCTCTTCTTTGAAAAAGGCCTGCAGGTTCTCTTTGTAGAGGTTTACCGTTTTCTCGAAAGCCTTGGTCTCCTCGAACAATACCTGTGTGCCCATCTTATGCATCTTGTCACGGTAGTCTTTTTCTTGAGATACCTTCGCCATTACATCGCTCAGCTTCTTAACTACAGCGTCCGGAGTGCCCTTTGGTGCAAAGATGCCAAAAAAATGATGGGTCCCAGCGAGATCGAGCAAATGTTCCTGGCCTCCACGCTGGGACGGGTGATCATCGACCTGGGTTGGTTCCCGAAAATATCCGATAATCAAGAGCTATATCGATATCATTATATGCAGACGGAGTATCTCTTCAGCCAGTTGCCGGAGATCCCCAACCTGCCGGGCAAGAAGTTTGTATTTGCGCATATCATGGTTCCACACCCACCTTTCGTATTCGGTCCCGACGGGTCGTTTAAGACCAACCCTCTGCCGTATTCGTTGCTGGATGGGACCAACTATCCGGGTACGCAACGTGGATACATCAACGGCTACCGCGACCAGGTCGAGTACGTGGACAAGGTGATGGAGCAGGTGATCACGGATATTCTGTCACGCTCATCACCTGCACCAATCATCATCATCCAGGGTGACCATGGTCCCGGAGCGTACCTTTACTGGAATTCAGAAGAAAAGACCAAAC
>JADGQN010000158.1 GCA_017881765.1 Syntrophobacterales bacterium
TGTACTTGGGTAACGTTAAAATATTGGGATGTCCATCAATTTCGGCCTGATATTCGTCATTTTGTTATTGGTTATGGTCGTGCCACTGCCGTAAGCCAAATAAATGGGAGCCCATAAGGCTCCATCAAAATGGATGCCCTGGATTGTGACCTTAGGGCCGGGAAGCTCTGGAGGTAATTTAGCCGGCAGAGGAGTATGGAGTGTCCAGAATCCTCCCTTAATTTTAGTGACAGGTTTTTCACCGTTGTCTGTTTCACCGACAATCTTAACGTCCTTGGTAAGGTTCACTCTGCCTTCGCTACCAAAGTCAAAGGTCCCCTTCAGATTGATGGTACCTCCTTGATCCACAGCCTTCTGAATTGCCTGGATGTCAACAGCGGGATTGTTCTGGCCAACAATCGTTATCTGAGCGTCGGCTGCACTGAAGGAAAAGGTTGCAATCACCACGAACAACAAAATGATGCTTCTACGTACCATGACAATTCACCTCCCATTCAAGTGTACTTGGCCACAGTGAAGGTTCCTTTGCCTTTCCGACAAAAAGTTAAAATCCGGCGTCAGCCTCTTAGACGATTGTATATCAACTTATACAATTGTCAAGCAGAAGAAGATGCGCCTACATGAAATGGTTGGATTGGTTGCATGGGGCAATAAGAGCCTGATTAAGTTTCAGAGTTGTAAGGGTGAAGCGTTATTGCTTTCCACATGAAATGAGGTACGGAAGCGGAGAATCCGAAAATCACGACTTCAGAGGAAGAATTTTTCGACTGAGCAGGATGTGTAGAACACCGAAGCGAGCCGATATAGGAGATACAGAGAGTGATGATAACGGAGAGGAAGGGATAAGGAAGTTATTGGATAACTGCACGCCTCCAAGTCCTCGCTAGGCTAAAAGGGCCCTTGATATTGCAGCAAGCGGGGTACTTTTCCTCGTCCCAAGCCATTCGCCAAAAGTGTCGGCGTTATCTCGTCTCTTTCGACAATTTCGTCCCTCCGTGAAGCGCACTATGTCCTGCGTTTCGTGAAATTGGTAGTCATTCCCCGCCTGCTGGTCTCTGAAGGTTATTGGCATACTAATTGCTGAGAATTGAAACAAAAAAGAGGTCCCTTTCGGATCAATCCTTGAGGAGAAGGAGACTGACGTCATGAAAAGAGGAAGAAACACGGCCGAGATTCTTGACAACGATGGCGGGTTGGATGATATGGAACTGTCGGACGGGGAATGCCAGGAAAGAACGCTGATACTCAAAGCAGAGCCTACATCGAGGAAAGTACAGTTTATGGCACGTGGGGTGAAGGAAATAAGGTGTACTTGTTGCGGTCAGATCAGGCCTATAGCGGATGCCGAGCAATCTGAAGAGGGATGGATGTGCGAAGATTGCCTGCCGTGATGATGCAGGAAACAAAATATGGTGGGCAAGGGGGAAGGTAGGGGAACTTACGTTGGTTCAAAGTGAACTGTTATGACGTCACATCCGTGCAGGCTCGCAAAATAGTCTACGCTTTTCTTGCCCTCTATTGATGATTACCGCTCAGAAGGATGCGTATCGGCACGAAGAGTGCCATCATGAGTTCGGGAAGGACGGGCTGATCGCAGAGAGCGCTGCAGTGCGCAAGACAAGCAGGGGTTACGTCTTGATTATACCCTTATCGTACCCGACAGGTACGTTACGGCTCTCCCGCCAATCGCCACCCGTTCACCTTTGTCGAGGCAGGAAAGCTCTCCGTCACGCTCCGAGAGCTGCAACGCGTGGAGCTGCTTCTTTCCCAAACGGTGCGACCAGTAAGGTATGAGCGTGCAATGCGCGGAACCGGTAACAGGATCTTCGGGAAGACCGACGCGAGGCGCGAAAAACCTGGAGACAAAATCACTCTGCTTCCCCGGGGCGGTAACGATCACGCCCAGGTAATCGAGGGCGGCGATCCTGGCGAAATCAGGGGCAAGGGTGCGCACCTCGTCCTCTTCCTCGTACACGGCCAAAAGATCCCTTGCCCTCATAACCTGGATGGGAGGAAGTCCCAGGATACCGGCGATGTCACGAGGTGGCTCACAGGGTTCCGGAGGCCGCGCTGGAAAATCCATCACGAGCATATCCTCCTGACGGTCGACAGACAGGACGCCGCCTTTTGTCCGGAAATCTACCCGCCGGGCCTCGGGTTTCTCTGTCTCAAATATTGCAAAAGCGCTCGCCAGTGTCGCATGGCCGCAAAGATCAACCTCCGCCTTCGGGGTGAACCACCGCAACTCATACACGTCACCCGTCTGCACCAGGAACGCGGTCTCGGACAGGTTGTTTTCCGAAGCGATGGACTGGAGGAGGCGGTCTTCCGGCCGGCCATCGAGAAAGCAGACACCCGCCGGATTGCCGGCAAAGACCCGGTCGGCAAAAGCATCTATCTGGTAAAATCTGATGTCCATGATTCATCCCCCTCATAAAGCTGAGGCAATGGTTGCCGCTTGGACACAGCATGCTCCTGCAGCTCTATGGAATGTCTTTGGTGATAAGAGCGGGTTTACCTTGAGCTACACTCGTCTTTTCCGTAACTGCGCCCCGACGGAATGCGCTTTTTCCAGATAACGACCGACCCCATAGTAGGTACGGTTCCCGGGGATATAGAAGAATGGGTTTACCTTCTCAATGTCGAGCATTCCGTCCTCGCCGAGTACTGACTCCTCAGCCTTGACGTCCAGGACCTGCCCGATGAACCGTGTGTGGAGCCCGAGCTCCAGGGCGTGAAGCAGCCTGCACTCCAGGACAAGGGGGAACTCGGCCACGTAAGGTGCGTCGATGGCGTCGCTTCGCACCGGGGTAAGACCTGAGGCCTGCCATTTGTCCGTATCCCTTCCTGAGGCTATGCCGACGTAATCTGTTTCCTTCATATAGTTCACAGAGGGAATGCTGACCGTAAAGGCATTCCTGTCCTTGATGTTCCCATAGGTGTAGGTTGCTTTCCTCAGCGAGACACCAACGCAGGGAGGATCCGAACAGCACACGCCTCCCCAGGCCGCGGTCATCAAGTTTGGCCTGCCTTCCTTGTCATACGTTCCTATGACCCATACCGTCGTGGCACCCACGACGATTTTAGCACCAAGAGACCGTTTCATCGTTACACCTCCTCGCACATATCAACCTTTTGGTGGACACCAAGCTAACCGTTGCCACTGCTAATGTAGCATGTCGTGGAGTACGTCACAATGTGAATAAGGAAGAAGTTTTAAACCATCGCGAGCTCACGGAACCCGTGATGCGTCCCGGGCAGAAAAAAATCCTTTGCAGGAAATTTTTCCGCCCGGTTGGGATGAACGCTTCTTTTATAAATTGTTCTTAAGTGGCGACGTCGATATTGGTGCCGACGGCCTGGTTGGCGCTATTGCCGAGGGTTGGGATCGTATTCTGCAAGTCCTGCATCAGCTTCGCAAAGGCGTTCTGGGCTCCTGCGAGGTCATTGGACTGAAGGGCATTGCCGATAGTCGTAAGGTCGGTACCTGAAGTTGCGGTTGCATTCTGCGCGTTCGTAGTGCCTAGGTCCTGCTGCAGTGTCGCAAAGGCCGTCTGGGCTCCGGTGAGATCACCCTTCTGGAGGGCATCGCCAATAGCCGTAAGGTCAGTGAAGGGATTTGACGTTGTGCTCTGCGTATTCTGCGCGCTGCCGCTGTGATGATGATGGTGATGGTGGTGGGTTTTCTGCACCTGCTGTCCACCCTGAGTTTGCCGCATCTTCTGCATGTCCTGTGTCAGCGTCTTGAAAGCTGCCTGAGCTCCCGAGAGGTCGTTTGAATCAAGCGCTTTGCCTATTGCCGTGAGGTCGTTATCGAGCGGGCTGGTTCCCGCGGTCTGTTGACCACCTTGCGCCTGGCCGACAGTCTGCATGTCCTGTTGCAGCGTCGCAAAGGCTGCCTGGGCGCCCTTGAGGTCACCGGAAGTAAGGCTCGTTTTCAGGGCCGCGAAATCTTTCTTTACCTGTTGAAACGGGCTCGACGCATAGTTCTGGTAAACGGTGGGGTCTGACGAAATACTTGAGATCGACATCTTGAACCTCCTTGCGTAGATTGTAATGTACCCTATGCATTAGCAAAGGGCTTGCTGCATTCGGAATTCCGGTCTGGCCCGCCCCCCACCACGACGACGGCCGTACCTGCTCGAATCCTTTTTAGATTATCGGGTTCCACACGTTCCGCGTTTACTCTCTCTACGAAACACTTCCCAACCTTGTCATTGGACGCTTCTTCTCTGCATCCGCGAAGCGATCCGGGAAGGCCCTATACGTATTGCCCTATCGTTGACAACAACCCGGCGGCTGGTATATTCAGGGGGAACTGTCCTACCTGCGCATACACGCTCATCGCCTGGAAAAGGGAAGTCACTGACGAGCCTGAACCGTTCTGCGAAGTATTGTTTGTGGTCTGGGGCGCGTCAAACAGGGACGGTGTCGGGTTACTCTGACCTGTTGCGGCAGATTGAGCGTTGCTGCTGCTTGCAGCGGTTGTACTTTGCGCGCCGTTCTTCCCGATGTCCTGCATCAGTGTTGCGAATGCTGTCTGGGCCGCGGTGAGGTCACCTGACTGAAGGGCAGTGCCAACGGCCGCAAGGTCAGTGCTGAGAGTACCGGTCGTATTCAGCGCGCTGCCACTGCGGTGATGATGATGGTGGTGATGATGGAGGCTACCGGCCTGCAGGTCCTGCATCAGTGTCGCAAAGGCCTTCTGGGCATTTGAGAGGCTACCTGAGTTAAGGGCGGTGCCAACGGCGTTAAGGTCAGTGCTGACTTGGCTCGCGGCCCCCGTCTGCTGACTGCTCTGTGCGCCACTATTGCCCAGGTCCTGCATCAGTGTTGCGAATGCTGTCTGGGCCGCGGTGAGGTTACCTGACGCCAGACTTGTCGTCAGGCCGGAGAAATCTTCCTTTACCGACTGAATCTGTCTCATGGGGTCTTGGTAAACATTGGTACTTGACGAGATACCAGAAATCGACAACCTGCACCTCCTTCACGGGAATGTAGACCACTTTACGATTGCAACCGGCATACCACACTCAAGGTTCTCCTCCGGCACGGCCTCTCTCCTCCAGTCACCAGTTCCGTACAGGTATTTGGCATCGCTTCCAGAGCCCAATCGCAAGGGATATGGCGGTATATCGACTGACCTAACGGGGCCACTTCGTTGTTTCTGTCTCTTTCCCGGGAATGGATCGATGTGTTTGAAGTTGTCGTTATAGGAAAGAATTGCCGGGTCGGGGAAAATTATGCCGGTGCGTCTTTTACCCAAACTGAACCGTGTCTGTCCTTTCTTCACGGCGGCGCCAGCCCCACCCCTTATCCTCACGATAGACGTGATCGCAGAAAGAGGAGGTATTGTCATTGCACAGCCACTGGAGAACCCGTTCTCTGGCCTCCTCGGGCACCTCAGCCCACTTTATCCGGTTGGTCGGGAGACGAGGGTCCCCCAGTTCTTTATGGTTCAAGACAAACTTCCGGAGAATCTCCTGAATATTGCCAGTGGCAGCCCCGTGGAGAACAAGTGCACCGATCTCCTTCTTGAAGGTGGGCAGCGTCCAACACGGCCATGGCAAGAGCTCCCTGAAGAGCAGATCTACTAACCCCGCGGAGGACCTGTCAAGCTGTTCGCGACACTTTGCAGAAGCGGCCTCCACTACGCTCCGGACAAACGGCGACTGAGATTCGAGATACCACTCGTCCAGGTAGGCATGAAGGGTCTTATCCTCGTTAACAAGGCCTCGGGCAAGTATTTCGGGACCGTCCTTCCCGAGGATAGCGTCGATATTTGACTTCCATTTTACAAGGACAGGGTTTGGCCCGGTATAATCGCCGACAAGACTCTTTATTGTATCAACCGATGAACTCTCGGAGAAAGAGCCCACCCATTTGCTGTGGCATGAGCGAACGAGACCTTCAAGAGAGCGTCTGTTGAGTGGCATGCCGGAACCCTGCAAATACGTGAGAAACAGGCTACTGGTGGCGATCTGTGGTTCCCAGCACAGATACCTCATCGTACCCCTGTCAAGATGCGTTCTCTTTCCTGACTCGAATTCGCTCCACTGCAGCATGTATCTTTCAAGGGGCGGCGGGCGGCGGATCGGTGCCGAGCCTATTTTCTCCACCGTGATCCGCAGATTCTGAAGGCGAGACTCGATGGGCTGCCTGAGAAAAAGTTTCGCGGATTCCCTCATCTCTTTGTCTGCTTTGCGTATGAGGAGACTCAGCGCATCGAGTGAAACCACACCGGCTCTTGGAACCTGCGCCATGCTCATGCTCCTTTTGTTGCCAGGACCTCAAGCAGAGGCTTTTGCTCGAAGGAACGGACCCGGATTTTGAACACGACGCGCCTGCTCAAGGCCGCGTTTTCTTCCCCCGCAGGACTGGTGACAACCTCTGCACTGCCTCTGCCGCTGGCGGACAATAAGCGCAGGAAGGAGATCTTCTCTGCCTCCGTGTCGTTCATGTTCAAAACGCCTAAGCTCGTCCGGACGACGGACATCGACCTTTTTTGACTGAGATCCCAGTTATGCTGGGCTGTTCCGGATGAGTCGGTATGTCCCTCAACAACAATCGAATTGATTTCTTTCGCGAACCTCTGCGAACAGACAATTTTGGACAACTTAGGAATAAAAGCTCTCAGGAAGAGCTCCCCATCGGGTGATATGTCTGCGCGGTCAAGCGGAAACGCCAGAAGATCTTCGGGTACCAGAATCAAGAGGCCCAGGGGGTCCTTTGGGTCTGACTTGACCTCTATCCCTCCTGATACAAACTCTTTCAGTTCCGTCTGCATCTCGGCCAGGACGGAATTTCTGGTGGTCTGCCCTTCTTGCTGTGCATTATTGAGAGACGCGCACAGCAGCAAGATAAAGATCACCGCCAGCGACGTCATGAGGTCGGTGAACGAATTCGACATGCCTGTACCGGTCCCGGGATGCAACATCTACGCGGCCGTCCGTGTGACGTGTACTATGCTCGCGACTGCGCTCTGCAGTTCGTCGAGCTGCTCACCCAACTCATCAATCGAGCCGGAAAGCCGCCCGGTGGCCTGTGAAATGAAATTGTCCGCGGCTGAGGTCAGTTGTATAAAATGCTTCTGGGTTGTGTCGGAGTAGCCGCCGAGATGCTGGGCGATCTGGGTGAGCAAATCCCCGGCATGGCCTTCGACCCTCTCAAAAACACTCTCGTACTGAACCATTGAGGCCTGAATCCGGTTCCATACCTCTTGCTGGCTTTGGCTGAAACCCTTCAGAGACTCTATTTGACCTGATGCGGATACTGAAAGCCGTGCAGCCGCCTCCTGGGTCTCCCTGATCGATTTCGCGATCTGGCTCAAGGAGACGACCCCCATATTCACCTGTGAAGTGAGCTTCTGCAGACCTTCCGTTACCTGGCCGTGCCTGTTGATTGACACGGTAAATTCTTTTAACGTATCAGCAAGCAAGGTCCTGAGATCCTCTACCTTGGTGAGTTCGGCAATGTGCCTTTCGAGGAGTTGCGCCAACTGTTGAGCGCTTCGTGAACTCAGGGAACCGGCCTCGGCGAGAGCCTCTTTCGCGTTCCTGGCTGATCTTTCAGATGCCTGCTCAACCTTAGCCGTCATTCGTGCAGAGAGATCCGTCACCTTGTCTGATATATCTAACGTGATGGCGGCCAGCGTTCTCTCCATCGAGCCCATAGACTCCCCTGCTTTTTCCTGCAGTTTAGTCATCAGTTCACCGATCACCTTGGTCAACTGCTCGGCCTGAGCCTGTCGGCTCGCCATCTCATGAGCCGTCGTATTCTTCGCCAGGTTTGTCAGGTCATTGAAAATATTCTCATTCAAGACAGATTGGCTGTTCATTAGAGATTCCGTTATCTGCTTGAAGTGCCCCTGAGTGCTGCCGGCAAGTGAGTCATTGAACCGGGCACCCATCTTCTCCAGAGAAGACTCCAGGGATTGTTCGAGATCTCTCAGCAATATGGCGAGCTGATCAGTGATCGATTCGTGCTTTTGTGCCTCAGCCTTTCTCAAGAAGTGGTTGAGGTCATCAATGGCCGTCCCCATTCTCTCCAGGGCCGGCGCTACACTGTCGCCGAAGCTTTGTTTAAACGTGGAGGTGAGATCAGCGTTGAATGTCCTAAACGCGCTCGACTGTTCCGCAATTTCCTCGTGGAGATCCGACAATATCTGAGCGGGCACCAGTTTGGGCACAAGGCTGCTGAGAGTCATGGTAAGCGAGTTGATGCCTGCACGGACAGGATGCAATACCCCTTTCTCGGCATAGACGAGTGCGGTGGCGCAGGCGACAGCCACGACCGAAGACAGGAACTTTCCGGACAGGCCCTGAACAAGAAGATCCAGCCCCTGGACCCTGTTGCTTGTGAGCTTCACGTCGAGAAGGGCGACAAGGATGGCAAGAAAGGTTGCAAGGAGACCCACGCCGCTGATAACGGTGGGAGCAGTCCTGTAGCCTTGATTGTCAATCACACGTGTCTCATTGAAAATGCTCCCGATCTCCTCGCTGATCCAGAATCGCTCTTCCCCGTTTTTGTCCGTTCTTCTGATGATCAAAGAAGAGATGCCTTGCCAGTGAGGCCGGAGCAAGGGCAGACCGTTAAAAATCTCACCTATTGAATCGTAAAGCCGGCGAGAAATCCCGGTACCCGGCCCTGCAGGATACCTGCTCCGGAGGGAGTTCAGCTTTTTCTCCGCGCTGGAAAAAACCCGCCCTCGATCTCTGGACTCTTTGCGAAGTTTCAGATAGATCCAGATGCAGTAAGCGAGCAGAGCAACCGAAACAACCCATGAAAAAACAGGGGCCTTAAGGCCGAGAATCTCCCACTGGATTTTTAGCAGGAACACGTTTTTGGTATCCTCGTCAAAATGTCATAAGACTGCATGTCTGCCCTCCGATTCCGAATCGGGGGATGCAAGAAGCGTGCTTCTGCCTGTGCCGTGTATCCGGAATGAGCTGCCGAAGATAACTTCAGTGCGGGTGGGTCAAGGAAATAAGGGTTATGGGTAGGATCAGGGATATCGGCAGATTACCGGACCCCTGATCCATCTCTTCCAGACCGGACAAACTTCCTTTGTAGGAAAATTTTGCCGCCCCGGCACAGCCGGCGCGCGACTACGCCACGAAACTCCAACAAAGATGGAAGTCGGAAATGGGAACCAAAAAACAGCCGGCAAGTGGGCGGCGGGGAAAAGGCTCCAACACCCGTGCGTGTGCACGGGTACCCGGCGAAGGTCCGAGCCGTGGCCGACGCAGGCGTACCTTACGGTACGTCGAGGACAGACGCGGCGATGGCCGACAAAGCAGATGGACCTTTAACTCGCCGCCCTAGCTATGCAGACGGTCCAGGGTTTCGAAATACGCTTCAATACGGGTGCGTATCTGTGTCTCCGAGTAGAACCTCGGATCGCCCATATCGCTCTCAAACACGAGCGCGGGCAGGCCTGTCCTCTTCGTGATCACATCCTTCAGCGTGGGCACCGCGAACGAGACGGCCTTGCAGCTCCGGTTCATGAACATGATCATGCCGTTCATGTCGTACCGTTTGAAAAGGTCCATCGCCATGTCTGCCCTGTCCTCCAGCGTCGAATTCGAA
>JADGQN010000524.1 GCA_017881765.1 Syntrophobacterales bacterium
CTCGACCGGTTCAAGGCGCTTGGCGTGCCTATCCCTTATGAAATGTTCGATGCCAAACGAGCGCATTTGAAAGCCTAGGAGAAAAAACGATGAACCTGATAATCACGGTTGCCGTATTCATTGCCGTCCTCTGCATTCTTGAGGGCGTCGGCTTCATGTTGAGGAACAAGTGGGACCCGGAAGCACGAAGGGTCCAGAGACAGCTCAAAACCCTTTCGGACGAGACCGAGATCCACCAGACCACGGACATCACACGAAAACGGCCTCTCAGCTCCGTACCGTCACTTCATGCGATGCTCGCGCGCATCCCTCAGCTCTCCCGGATAGACAACCTGCTCATCCAGTCCAATATCAAGTACCCGGCAAGCGTCTTCCTTCTCTTCTCCTTGCTCCTGGGCTTTCTCGGATTTTACGTGGCGCAACTCTCGCTCAAAACCCTGCTCCTCTCCCTTCCCGCTGCCGCCCTGTTGGGTCTGATACCCTATTTCGTGGCGTCAGCGAAGAAAAGGCAACGGATGAGGAAGTTCGAGCGCCAACTACCCGATGCGCTCGACCTGGTGGCTCGATCGTTGCGGGCGGGCCATGCGTTCTCCGGTGGGTTGCAGATGGTGGCCGACGAATTTGACGATCCCCTGGGCACTGAGTTCCAAAGGACTATCGCGCAGATAAACCTTGGTGTGGGCGTTGAGCAGGCCTTGAAGAATCTCGCTGATCGGGTCGACTGTGCTGACCTCAAGTTCTTTGCTGTTTCAGTGATCATCCAGAGGGAGAGCGGGGGAAACCTCGCGGAAATCCTGGAAAGCATCAGCAACCTGATCAGGGGTCGATTCAAACTGAGGGGGAAAATCCGCACATTGACAGCGGAAGGGAAGCTATCTGCCGCCATCCTGATCGGCATCCCGATCTTCGTCGCCCTGGCCCTGTCCTTTATAAATCCTGATTACATCAGGGTTCTCTCCACCGATCCTACGGGTAAATTACTCGTTGCGGCTGCACTGATCATGATGGGTCTCGGCATCGCATGGATGAAAAAGATGATCACCTTAAAGGTGTAGGAGGGCCCCATGATAGACGTTCCTCTCATTGTATCACTGCTGGTATTCAGCGCCACCGTGTTCTTTGTCGCGGCATTCCTCGTCCACATGGGCTACATGCGAGGACACCAGACGCTGATGCACAAGATAAAACAAGACGGCCGCACCGTCACCGAAGAGGGTTCGGGACCTGCCTCGCCCTCCATGGACTCACCGGTAAAAGGGCAGTGGCTGGCGATCCTAGCCCGTTTAGGGCGCCTGGCGAAACCGAAAGAGGAGGAAGGAATCACCCACATCCAGAGGCTTTTCTTAAGGGCCGGTTATCGGGGCAAAAATGCCACCGTCATCTTCTTCGGATCCAAGGTCCTGTGCGCCGCAGGCTTACTGGTCTGCGTATTCGTACTCCAGCTTCTTAAACCCGGCCAGGTGAAATTCTTCAACCTGACGTTTTTCTCCATCGGCTTTGCGCTGGTAGGCTTCTATCTGCCAAACCTGTGGCTTTCTCTCAAGATCGCCCGTCGCAAGGAAGCCCTGACGCTCGGGCTCCCCGACGCCCTCGACCTCTTGGTGGTCTGCGCCGAAGCTGGTATGGGACTCGACGCGGCAATGAAGCGGGTCGGCGAGGAGATGAAGCTAAGCAATAAGACCATCAGCGAAGAGTTCAAGCTGCTCAACCTGGAGCTGAGAGCAGGGAAGTCCCGAAAGGATGCCTTGAAAAACCTGGCTTTGCGGACCGGCCTCGAGGACGTGAACAGTCTAGTCACCCTGCTCGTTCAAACGGACAGGTTCGGCACCAGTGTGGCCCAGGCCTTGCGGGTACACTCCGACGCCATGAGGCGCAGAAGGACCCAGAAGGTCGAAGAAGTCGCCGCAAAGCTCCCGATCAAGCTGCTCTTTCCTACCATCTTCTGCATCTTCCCGTCGCTCTTCCTGGTTATCCTGGGACCGGCACTCCTGCAAGCTTTCAGGACTTTGAACAATTGAGGGAACTTTAGCTACTTGACGGAGGGACAGATGACTGTCATAAGGATCACCGTAAAACTGATCATCTTTGCGCTCATATGCTGTACATTCGCATACCTTGTCCCGGCCTGTTCGACCGGGAAGCACCTCACAGCTTTCTCGAATGTCTGGGGGGAGGTCGAGGCCCAATCGGGCTCGACCGATGAAAATCTGTCGAAGTTAATGTCACAGCTAAGGCCACATCCGGGAAACGCCGAAGCCCACTATCAGCTCGGGTGCTGGTATCTGGATAGGTCTCGCCACGAAGAAGCAATTAAGGAATTCAAAAAGGCAATCTACATAAAACCGGACTACGCTGAGACTTACAACGGGTTAGGGGTCTGTTACGACTGGAAAGGAGATTACGCTGCGGCCAGTGATGCTTACAGGATGGCCCTGAAGCTGAACCCGAACCTGCCCTATGTCCACAACAACCTCGGCCAGTCTTACATCCTCCAGGGGAAGAACAGGGAGGCCATTGACTCCCTCACACAGGCCATCGCTCTGGGGTCCAACAGCAGCCGCGCTCACAACAATCTCGGCCTCGCCTACGCGCTCTCGGGGCAGATTGACCTCGCCTTGAAGGAATTCGAGCTGACCGGGAACAAGGCTCTTGCCCACTCCATGGCCGCGAAACTTTACTACCAGAAGGGCCAGTTCGAGAAAGCCAAAAAGCATTACGGCGAAGCCCTTGCGCTCGACCCTGATTCCGTCTCATCCCAAAAAGGATTGGAGACAAGCGCTACCCTCGCCA
>JADGQN010000159.1 GCA_017881765.1 Syntrophobacterales bacterium
AACCCTCAAGTCGCCGCAGGCGACGGTCCTTGAGGAAACGAAGTTTCCGGTCCTTAAACGGCCGTAGGTCGTGCTCCTCAAGGGCCGCAGGCCCGGTCAATCTTTTATGCCGGAAAATGGGGGCCCAGTGCTACTTTCTGGAGCCTGGTGATCTCGATGATGCCCTTATGCGCATAGTCGTACATCACGTCAAACAGCTCTTTGGAAAAAGGCGTTTTTTCAGCCGTACCCTGTACCTCTACGAGCATCCCCCTGCCTGTCATGACAAAATTCATATCGACCTCAGCTTTAGAGTCCTCGTGGAACGCCAAGTCGAGAAGGGGTTCTCCGCCAACGAGGCCGACACTCACGGCAGCAACTGAATCCCTGAGAGGTATCTTATCGATCATACCCCTCTTCTTCATATGCCAGAGGGCTTCAACCAGGGCAACGAAGGCGCCCGTGATGCTTGCCGTACGCGTGCCCCCGTCGGCCTGGATGACGTCACAGTCAACCCACAGGGTCCGCTCCCCGATAATGTCGAGATTAACAACAGCGCGCAAAGCCCGTCCTATAAGGCGCTGAATTTCATGTGTTCGTCCCCCGACCTTGCCCTGGACCGATTCCCTGACAGTTCTCGATACCGTCGCCCGCGGCAGCATGGCATATTCAGCGGTAAGCCACCCCTTGCCGCTGTTCTTCAGAAACGGAGGTACCTTCTCTTCGATGCTCACCCCGCATATCACCTTGGTCTCTCCCATCTCAACAAGTACTGAGCCATCGGGATATTTGAGAAAATTTCTCGTTATTTTAAGCTCCCTTATCTTATCGTTCGGCCTGCCATTACCTCTCATGTAGCACATCCCTTCTTAAGTAGTTCTGGATGCTTCCGTGCAAGAGCCCGAGCATCTCTCCGACCTTATCCTGTCTGCATTCTATCCGCAGGAAAATCCCCGGCATATCAGCGCCCAAAAGTGGAAACAGAGGCAGCTGCTTCACCTTTACTTTGAACGAGCTCGCGACCCCCTCCGCAAGTCTCCCGGAACCTGCCGCGTATTTCCCCGGCAGCTCATCAACGGCAAGGAACCTGTTGCCGGCCTGCGCATCCGCCGTAAACGTCGTCGGGCCGTTTCCGGTTCGTGACGCCGAAGGCTTGCCGGGCTCAACGGGTGCTGTGCCTTCCGCCGCTTTCTGGTCCGTCATGGCAACCAGCACGCCTGTCGCGTCGCCGGACACAAACTCCAGCGCAAGCAGAAATTTTGCCGGGCTCCTGTTGATCTTCCCCATCTTTTCGAGATGTTTCTCTATCGTTGTCTCGCCCAACTGGTACAGTGCGTCGTATCCCTTCTCCTTGAAAAAATCCCTGGCGAGTGACCAGGATTGCACCTCTTTCGCGCCTACCTGATACAGTACAAAACTATCAGCGGCAAAGCAAGGCTGGGCCACCAGAAATACCGTAATCAAGGCAGCCAGGCTTATCGAGCTGATCGAGTGAATGATCGTCTTCATCCGAAAGCGCCTACGCTTCACCCCGAACCTCTTTCCATATTTCCTGGCTCACTCTCACGCTTCTCTATTTCTTGCTGATCTCTCTGCCTTTTCTGTAAAGAAAACCGATGAGCCACAGCGCAAAGAAGAAAAGGAAAATGAAGAAGAAGACGCACACAAGGACGCCCATGAGATGAAAGAAGATCCAGAGAATAAAGAGCACGAGCGCGGCAACCAAGCTCGCGACCATGCCCAGGACCACGATCGTAGAGCCCATCAAGACATCTTTCAGGATGTGCGCCATGCTTACTTGGTTTCCAGTATGTACCTCTCCAGACTTACGGCAGCCAGAGCACCGTCTCCTACAGCCGTGGAGATCTGCCTAAGCGACTTTCGCCGTGCATCCCCTGCCACGTAAAGGCCTTTTGTTCTTGTCAGGAGGTCTTCATCCGTTCTGATAAAGCCTGCCTCATCCTTATCCACAAGGTCCCCGAGAAACGAGGTGTTGGGCCGCGACCCGACGTATACGAAGACTCCGTCCACCTTTATTTGCGAAGCCTGCCCCGTCTTTGTGTCGCGGAGCTTAATTGATTCGACCTGCTCCTTACCCACGATCTCAATAGGCGCCTTGTTCCATAGAAATTCCATCTTCGGATGCTTGAAGGCACGGTCCTGGATGATCTTTTGGGCTCTCAGCGTCTCCCGCCTGTGGACCACGTATACCTTCCGGGCAAGGTTTGCCAGCGTCAATCCCTCCTGGATGGCGGCATCTCCTCCGCCTATCACCGCAACGTCGAGGTTCCTGAAAAACATCCCATCACAGGTAGCGCAGTTCGATACGCCCCTGCCCATGAACTCGGCTTCTCCGGGAATATTTATCGGTACCGATTGAGTCCCCGCGGCGGCGATAACACCGAGGGATTCAATGCTCCCCTCACCCGCTTGCGTGGTAAATCTGCCTGCCTGAACGGTTATCCCGGAGACCTGGCAGAAGTCCTTAATGACAAGGCCGAAGCGCTTAGCCTGCGATGTCATGCGCTCCATCAACTCCCGGCTGGCAATGCCCTCGGGGAATCCGGGATAATTCTCAACGTGCTCGTACTTCATTGGTGTGCCGCCGACAACGCCCTGTTCGACGAGGATGGCGTCAATACCGGCCCGCATCAGGTAGATGCCCGCGGTCAGGCCGGCGGGACCCCCACCAATGACAACGACTTCATGAAACTCGCTCATTCAGAAACCCCCACCATCACTTTCAGCTCACAGCAATCAGACTCTAACGTCACGCTTTCATGTACCCTGCCGCGTTTGCAGGCCCTGCTGAGAGCTGATGGCTGACCGCTATTGTCAGCTGCTGTAATTCTAAGCAATCCCCGGATAATATGCAAACACTTTCAGGCTGCGCCGAGCCAGCCCGTGAAAAAAATCTCTTGACAAAAAATCCTTTCAAATGTTACCAAGAGATAGATGTTTATCTGGCTCTTTCACAGGATCAGCGGCGCTTCTCTCATAATCCTTTTCGGTATCAAGATTTTCTCCGCCTTTTTTCTGTACACCAAGGACAAGAAACCTGACTGGGCATTAGGCCTTCACAGACAGCCCGTGCTCGACATACTCATCTTCATCCTCTTCACGTTCCACAGCATGTACGGACTGAGAACCATAGCCATAGACCTGGGGTATCGGAAGGAGAAGCAGCTTTTTTGGCTCTCTAATGCCGTTGCTGCAATTATTTCATTAATCCTGATCTTTTTATACGCCAAAGTAGCCTGACAATGCTCGAATATGATGTTGTGATCGTTGGTGGAGGTCTCACGGGCTTGAGGGCTGCCGTAGGGCTCTCCGAAAAATACAGCGTTGCGCTCGTTTCAAAGGTCCATCCCATCCGGTCCCATTCCATCGCGGCCCAGGGCGGCATCAACGCCTCACTCGCCAATAACCCCGACAGCAAGGACGACAACCCTGAAAAACATACGTTTGACACGGTCAAAGGGAGTGATTATCTGGCCGACCAGGACGCAGCCGAGCTTATGTGCAAGGAGGCGCCCAATGTCGTATTTGAGATGGAACATTGGGGCTGCCCCTTCAGCCGGTTCTCTGACGGTACCATAGCGCAGAGGCCGTTCGGCGGCGCAGGATATCCGCGCACCTGCTACTCGGCGGACCTCACGGGCCACGTACTGCTCAACACCCTGTACGAGCGAGCGGTTGCACTGGGGGTTCGGGTATTTTACGAGTATGTGGTGCTGGCGCTCGCCGTTGACGAGGGCGTCTGCCACGGCGTCATTGTGCTCGACCAGGTTAGCGGAAAGCTGATTCCGATACGCGCCAAGACCACGCTTTTTGCGACGGGAGGCTACGGACGCGTCTATTTTCACTCTACCAACGCCCTGATCAACACGGGCTCGGGCATCGGGATTGCCTACGCCGCAGGCATCGCCATGAAGGACATGGAATTCGTGCAGTTCCATCCGACATCGCTTCTGGGAACGAACATCCTGATTACCGAGGGCGCCCGGGGCGAAGGTGGCTATCTCTTCAACAACAAGGGTGAGCGCTTCATGGAGCGCTACGCGCCGAAGGCCATGGAGCTGGCCCCGAGAGATATCACCGCCCGCTCCATCAAGACGGAAATGGAAGAAGGCAGAGGCTTCGAACATGAGTTCGGCACGTACATCCAGCTCGACCTGAGGCACCTTGGCGAACAGAAGATCGCGGAGCGGCTGCCCGGCATACGGAGGTTCTGCATCGACTTCGTCAATGTGGACCCCGTGTATGAACCAATACCGATCATGCCCTGCCAGCACTATTCCATGGGCGGCATAGATGTGAACATGCGATGCGAATCAGCGGTCAAAGGCTTTTACGCGGCAGGCGAATGCTCGTCTGTCAGCGTGCACGGGGCTAACAGGCTCGGGGGGAACTCTCTCCTCGAGACGATAGTATTCGGCAAGCTCGCATCGCGCAGCATACCCGAATACCTGGAGGCACATGACGTACGGCCCGATGAGAAGGCGCTCCTGCGAACACAGGCCCAGGTCGAGCAGAAAATAAGAAGACTCACTTCCGGCGGCAATGAGAAACCGTTCCCGGTGCTCGATACACTGCGCAAGGCGATGGACGACGACGTAGGCATCTTCAGGACGAGAGCAGAACTGGAGAGAGCGTTGGCAAAGGTTATCGAGGTTAAGGAACGGTACAGGCACGTGCGGGTATCCAGTTCCGCCCTGCACATGAATTATGAGCTGATCGCGGCAATGGAACTTGAGCAGATGATCGACGTGGGCCACGCCATTACCCTCGGCGCATTGCTGCGGGAAGAAAGCAGGGGCTCTCATTTCAGGCGCGACTTCAAAGAGAGGAACGACGACGCGTGGCTCAAGCACACGCTGGCGACAAAGGGACCTGACACCGAACCTGTCATATCATACAAGGATGTAACCATAACGCGGTATCAACCCATGGCGAGGACGTATTGATACCAACACAAACGTAATAAATAACGTGACATCACCCCCTCTCTAACCCTCCCCCCTTGAGGGGGAGGGAGGGGTGGGGGGTAAATAAGTTAATGCGTTTGTATTAATTTGGATTCGAGGATAGAAAGAGATGAGCGGCGAAATATACACCTTTAAGATATTGCGCTACGACGCGCAGTCCCCTGACAAAGGGCCCTACTTCGACTATTACAAGATCAGGGTCATTACGGGGCTCACGGTTCTCACCGTATTGCTACGCATCAGGGACGAGCTGGACGGCACGCTCGCCTTCCGCTCCTCCTGCAGGTCCGCGACCTGCGGCTCATGCGCGATGGTGATCAACGGGCTACCCAACCTGGCCTGCAGGACGCAGGTTGGCTCATTCCAGGACAAGACAATCATCCTGGAGCCTTTGCCAAACATGGAGGTTATCAAAGACCTCGTCGTTGATATGACGCCTTTCTGGAACATGTATGAGAAGGTGGAACCATACCTGATCCGCAAGAGCCCCAATCCTGAGAAAGAGATTTTTCAGAGCGAGCAGGATAGAAAAAAGATGGACCAGTTCGTCAACTGCATCCTCTGCGCTTGCTGTTACGGAGCCTGTCCCGTGCCGGCACGAGATCCCGGATATGCCGGGCCGGCAGCCCTGGCAAAACTGGAGCGCTTCGCGCTTGATTCAAGAGATGAAAGGTCGGCCGCTTCCCTGGAAAGGGTGAATGACGACAAGGGTGTGTGGGGCTGTGACACCCTGTTCCGTTGCATAGACGCCTGCCCCAAGGAAGTGCGCCCCACGGATGCTGTTGTAGGCTTGAGAAAAACCCTGGTGAAGAACAAATTTAAGCGGACGATCGGCATAGGCGGTAAAGAGTGAGAAGTTTACGGTTGACGGCTTACGGTTCACGCTCCGCTCTTCACCGGAAACTGGAAACTGGCAACTGGAAACTGGTTTGCCATGAAGCTTAACTATTCGCTTGTCACTAGAAGGACTTTCCTCAACACGCTCTTCGGCGGCTGGATAGCTTCATTTTTCCTCGGAAGCTTGTACGCCGTCTGGAGGGGTGCTTTTCCAACCCTCGGCAAGGAGCCTGACTTCGTTGTGCTGCCTAAACCGGCCGATTATCTCGACATACCTACGAATAGCACAAAGGCTTTTGCGTGGGGCGGAAAGCTCGGCTACATCTTCAAGAGATCAGACAACACCGTGGTTGCGCTCAAGGGTGTCTGCTCTCATATGGAGTGCAACATTGTTTACAAGCCCGCGGACCGAAAGTTTTATTGCCCTTGTCACAAAGGCTGGTTCGACGAATACGGGAAGAACATAGAGGGCCCACCGCCCAAGCCGCTTGAATTCTTTGAATACCGCGTGGAGGACAACAAACTGATCGTCTTCAAAAAGGGAATAAAGGTTGAGCTGCCGAAGGCGTAAAGATAGGGTCATGGGGCATGGGTCAAGGGTCACGGGGGACCAGGAACAAGACGCTTCGCTAGCGCTATCCGCCGGAGTGACGAAAAACAAGGCCCAGGTCATTCCGGCGAAAGCCGGAATCCAGGCCTCGTATGTCTACACAATTATAAGCTCATTAGTAATAAGGGCATTGGGGTAACTGACGAGTATGATGAAGTGGTTCGACGAGCGGTATGACTTTAGCGACTTGCGAGGGTTTGCAAAAAAGAAGTTCGTGCCTGCGCACAAGCATGACATATGGTACTACACGGGAGGCGCCGCCCTCTTCCTGTTTAAAATGCAGTTCGTGACGGGTATGGTACTCGCCTTTTACTACGTGCCCTACTTCGAGCAGGCCCACAAGAGCATCATCGAGATCGTGACCAAGCTGAACATGGGATGGTTCTTCAGGTCCCTGCATCACTGGGGCGCCCAGTTCGCCATTGGCATTCTCTTTATCCACCTCTTCGGAACGCTCCTCCTGAAATCGTACCGAAAGCCGAGAGAGATGCTCTGGTTCTCCGGTTTTATATTACTCGGTTTCTCTATATTTTTCGGACTCAGCGGCTACTTCCTGCTCTGGGATGAGCGCGCGTTTGCGGCTGTGCGGGTGGCGACAGGCGGTCTTTCAGCCCTTCCCGTCATCGGAGAAACGATCAAGGCTTTCCTCAGGGGAGGCATCGACGTAACGGGCGAGACGCTCATTCGCTTCTATGCGTTTCACGTGTGCGTGCTGCCCATGGCCTTCCTGGGACTGGTGGTTCTGCACCTCTTCCTCGTTCAACACCATGGGATCAGCGTGCCTTTATCACAGGAAGGCAAGAAGCTGAAGCAGGTTCCCTTCTTCCCGAACGTGGTTTACAAAGACCTGATGTTCTGGCTCGTGCTTCTCGGGATAGTGGTTACGTTCGCGACGCTTCTGCCTCCTGAGATCGGGATAAAGGCCGATCCTCTGGCCCCGCCCCCTGAGAACGTGAAGCCGGAGTGGTATTTTCTCTTCCTGTTCCAGACGCTCAAGCTCTTTCCCGGCGATCTCTATGGCTTGAATGGCGAGGTGGTTGCCGTGCTGCTGGTGACGGCGGCCATACTCTTCTTCTTCCTGATACCATTTTTTGACAGGAAGTCACAGCAAGGCCTGAGAAGCCCGGTTTTTACGGCCATCGGCGTGGCATACCTTGCCTACTTCGTCATCATGACGCTGGTGGGTTACTTCAGTTAGGAGACTGCATGAAGATCATCCTCTGCAGCATAGCGTTTATCCTTTTCCGGGCGGCCAGCGTCTGGGCCGAGGTGAAGATAGACGTTTTTCCGCCAACTGGCTATGACCACTCTACCATATACCTGAACCTCGGCATGTTCTGGGCGGGCATCATCGGCCTGGTGATCCTGCTGCGGCTCAAGCTGAGAGAGCTTGAGCGCGTGCAGAAGATGGAGCGGGAAGAGGCAGAGAAAGCCGCACCGCTGCTGGAATAAGGCAAAAAAAGGTACAACACCCAAAGCTTTCATCTCACGCCCACTCGCTTCGCTCGTTCGAGTCCGCAGAGGAAAGGCAAAGAGGGGATATGCAAGTCCAGGAGACTGATGGTATACTTGGAGTATGCAGAGAAGTAGCAAGGAGATTCAACTAGCGAGGTGAGAAGTATGAGTACAAAGGACGTGCTGATAAATGAGATCGAGGAAGTCCCTGAGCCTTTTCTTACAGAGGTTCTCGATTTCGTTCACTTCCTCAAGGCAAAAATAGCCCGTGAAAAGTTTGACGTTACAATAATGAGCGAGTCCTCCCTCGGAAAAGACTGGCTCAGGCCAGAGGAGGAGGACGCATGGCAAGGTTTGTGAGAGGAGACGTAGTTGTCGTACCCTTCCCTTTTTCTGACTTGAGCCAGTCCAAACGCCGCCCTGCCCTTGTTGTGGCTTCCCTTGAAGGCAACGATGCCATCCTCTGTCAGATCACAAGCAAAACTATCAAAGATGCCTATTGCATTCCTATTGACGATTCCGACTTCGCATCTGGGAACCTCAAGCAGTCGGGCAATATAAGGCCAAACCGTATATTTACCGCGGACAACAATATCATCCTGTACCGCATCGGAAGCATCAAGAAAGAGAACTTAGCCCGAGTTGTCGAGAAGATCATTGAGATCATCAGAAAATAGAAAATATAGTTTCCGTTAACATGAGAGCTTGAGCGCGTGCAGAAGATGGAACGGGAAGAAGCAGAGAAAGCCGCACCGCTCCTCGAATAGCGCAGACAAAAACCGGAACATCCAAGGCTTTATCTCACGCCCGCTCGTTTCACTCGCTAGCAGGTCACAGAGGAAAAGCCCGCAGAGTGACTATTTCTTTGGCCTGATGCGAGAGAGGACGGCGCATCAGACCAACCCGCATCGCTCCGCGAGGGTATGCTCTGCGGATCGTTGGGGGGATGAAATTCCCCCTCAAACTCGTAGTTGCCATAGAAGATGATATAATAACGGTGGTGACAAATTATCCTCTGAGAAAAGGACGGAAACCATGAAAGTTTACTACGACAATGAGGTCGATGCTCTCTATCTAAAGCTGGGGGATGAACCCCCGGAAGGAGTCATAGAAATCGCCGAGGGTGTTAACCTGGATACAATCTCTCTTAACAAGATAGTGGGCATAGAAATACTGGACGCCTCGAAAAAGCTCGACCTGAACACAATACTAACTTATACACTAGAGCTCGACAAAGACCTGATTACTCAGAAGACTGCCTAAGGGCTTTGCAGGCGACGGCACGTGGGTCCCTGCCAAACTTTAGATTGTGCGAAGAGAAGTATGAGCACAAAGGACGTACTGATAAATGAGATCGAAGAGGTCCCCGAGCCTTTTCTTACGGAGGTTCTCCATTTCGTTCACTTCCTCAAGGCAAAATAGCCCGTGACAAATTCGACGTTACGATAATGGGCGAGTCCTCCCTTGGAAAAGACTGGCTCAGGCCAGAGGAGGAGGACGCATGGCAAGGCTTCCCTTGTGAGAGGAGACGTAGTTGTCGTACCCTTCTCTTTTTCTGACCTGAGCCAGTCCAAACGCCGCCCGGCCCCCAAGAAAGAGAAATTAGCCCAAGTTGTTGAGAAGATCATTGAGATCATCAGGAAATAGAAAATGTAGTTTCCATTAACATGAG
>JADGQN010000525.1 GCA_017881765.1 Syntrophobacterales bacterium
GACCGTGGGCCACAGCTACCACGGGGACTTCAGGTACTACACAAATAACCACATTTTCTTTCAGCGGCAGGTGGCAGTGGTCTTTCCCGGTGCGGGACCGGTACTTTTCAACTATTCTGACTTTTCACGAAGGGCATCCATGGAACGGTCCATGATCGAAGACGTTCGGGTGAGCACCAACTTTATCGCGGACACGGTCGCGCTCATAAAAGAACGTGGGGCTTCAAAAGGCAGAATCGGCGTCAACTTCGAAATGCTGCCCGCAACCTGGTACACTTACCTGCGCACCGAGCTTTCCAAAGCCGAGCTGCTGGATATACACGACGATATCATGGAGATCCGGTTCCAGCACAGTGATGAAGAGATAGAGATCTACCGCAAGGGGGCAGCGCTGGCTGATGCAGGATTCGAGGCAGCGTTGAAGGTAATACGCCCCGGGGTTACCGAATACGAAATTGTCGCCGAGATCGAGCACGTTTCCCGCAAACAGGGAACGGACGAACATTTTACGCTGATCGGCTCCGGAAAGTTCAGCTTCAGCAACGAGCGATCCCTGCCCCTTCCCGTTACCCCATCGGAAAAGCGCATCCAGGCGGGGGAGAGCATCGTCATGGAGATCACCCCACGCTATCAGGGATACTGGACCCAGCTCGTACGCATGGTCAATGTCGGAGAACGGAATGACGAACTAGAGAAGATTCAGACAGTCGCTCGGGACGCCATCAGACGAGGCCTCGAAGAGTTTAAACCCGGAAAAAGGGTAAAGGATGTGGCCCTCGCGATGCAGGCATATGTCGCGCAGACCGAATTCGTTCCAAGGGCGCCTTTCGGTCATGTCTGCGGCATCGATCTGGTGGAAGAACGGGTCAGTGTCGACAACGAGAGGCTCTTTGTTCCTGGGTATGCCGCCATCGTTCATCCGCTGGTGCAGACGGCCGACCTGAAGAACGTGATATTCTGGGGCGAGACCTACCTCGCCACGAAACAGGGTTACGAGCGGTTGCACAAGACCGGCGACGATATAATCACCCTATAATAACAGGGTTCGAGGGGTCGAGGGCGACTTGCTAAGGAAACAAACCAGACAAACTCTTTATGTCTTCTGAAGGTGCTGGCATGATCATGATCACGGGCGGTATGGGATTTTTGGGCGGTTCCATGGCAAAGCTCCTCTGTGAACAGGGGCAAAAGGTCTTGCTCACGGTCCACAGGCAGAAGGAACTGGCCCCTTTTCTTGAGCAGTATCGGGATAAGGTTCTGTTTATGAGCCCCCTGGACATTACAAATTTGGAAGAGGTCGAAAAAACGATCAGGAACCATGGGGTGGAAAGTATCATCCATGCGGCTTCCTCATACGAAGCTAAAGGCAATCTCTATGACGCCATGCGGGTCAATGTCCTGGGGACGATCAATATCCTGGAAGCATCTGTCCGAGTCGGCATGGGAAGGGTGAGCGCGATCAGTACGGAAGCCGTCTACCAGGGCATAAAGCAGACGGAGCCTCTGAAAGAAGACCACCTGCTCTCCGTGGAATCGGACCGCTATGTACCCGGCACCAAGAGGGCGGAAGAAAACCTTGCCATGCTCTATGCAGCGAAAGCGGGCCTGGACGTTGCTCTGATAAGGGCAAGCAGGATTTACGGGCCTCTGTTCACGGGCGTTAGGAGCCCTTTGCACCGGATAGCTCAGTCCGCGGTCGATGGGGCCCCGTGCGACCTGCCCCATATCGACGAGGCTGAAGGCCACGACAATATTTACGTCAAAGACTGCGCGCGCGGGGTGATCATGATCCATACCAGAGAAAAGCTGAAGCACCGTATTTACAACCTCGGCATGGGAAAACTTACCACTTTTGGCGAGATCAGAGACGCGGTGCAAAAAGTCTCTCCGGCGTCGAAGATTTCTCTGGGTAGGAATCTCGGAGAGATCACGGCAACAAAATCAGTGCTCGACATCAACGCCTGTCTCGATATTACCCGCATCAGGTCAGAGCTTGGTTTCGAACCCGAGTACGACATCGAGAAAGGCATGAGCGCTTACGTTGCCTGGCTCAAGGATAAAGTCTACCTGTAACGCGCAGGAAACTGGAGAAGGAGGTCTTATGCCGATTATTCAAGTGCACATGATTGAGGGGAGAACGCTGGACCAGAAGAGAGAACTCGTCGCGAACATGACCGACGCCGTGGTGAAGAGCCTCGCCGTGAAAGTGGACGATGTCCGCATTATCATCCAGGAGATGACGAAGCAAGACTACGCGGTAGCCGGGGTGTTGACCGCCGACAAGAAGGCGTAGGAAGGTAATATCGGTTTGTAATAAACTACCCCGCCGCAAGCAGCTGTGAAAAATTGCCCAGGTCCGTCTCACGTCATTCCGGCGGACGCCGGAATCCAGTATTTGTAAGGGATTACGGACACTCTGGACCCCGGTTTTCACCGGGGTGACGACTAGAATGGGATTTTTTCACAGCTTCCAAGAAGCGGGGTATTGTACGTCATGCCGGATTTGATAAGCCTGCCCCGGACCCTGGATACAAACATTCCAGGGCAGGCTCTGATCCGGGGGCATCCAGCCCGGTTTCTGGATTCCGGCGCCCGCCGGAATGACGGCACACGCGGCAAGCCGCAGGGAATACACCCGTAGTGATTCAAGCGGACGACCCAGCCTTCGGCCGGGTGCCCCATGACGAACGGAGGCGTACCCCAGGTACGTCGCAGTGAGGCAGGGCGCAACACCCACTGACGTGGGTACCCGGAAGGTATACACTTGAAGGTGAATC
>JADGQN010000160.1 GCA_017881765.1 Syntrophobacterales bacterium
TCCGTGAATTAAGGTTCAAATCCTTATCCCCCAGCCATTATATACAAAAGGCTAGCCGACGGTCGGCTAGCCTTTATCTTTGTCGTCTTCGAAAAAAACTGTCCGCTATCTCTTCCCCTGCACCGCGATCTTACCCCACGAATCACGAAGCGGCGCGATCCGGTTGAACACAGGCTTCCCGGCCACGGAATCTTTCAGATCGGCGCAGAAATATCCGAGCCGTTCAAACTGGTAGCCCGCACCCGGTGGCGCGAGGGCGAGGCTCGGCTCAATCTGAGCTGATGGAAGAATTTCTAACGACCCCGGATTCAGGTGGTTGGTAAAGTCATCCGCAACGCCTGCCGGGTCGGGAACCTGGAAAAGCCTGTCGTACAATCTCACCTCTGCTGATACCGCGTGGTTCGCGGAAACCCAGTGGATGACTCCCTCCACCTTGCGCCCGTCCGCAGGTGGGCCGTTGCGCGTCGACGGGTCATAGGTGCAGTGTACCTCAACGACTTCGCCGGTTGTCTCATCCTTCTTCATGCTCTCGTATCTAATTACATAAGCATTCCGGAGGCGAACCTCCCGCCCGGGGCCGAGACGTTTGTATTTCTTCGGCGGGTTTTCGTCGAAGTCTTCCTGCTCGATGTAAATCACCTTTGAAAAAGGCACCTTGCGCATTCCCATGGCAGGATTCTGCGGATGATTGGCAGACTCGAACTCTTCCGCTTCTCCTTCAGGGTAGTTGTCGATGACTACGCGGAGCGGCCGCAGAACCGCCATCGCTCGCGGCGCCCGCTCATTCAGGTCGTCACGGACACACGCCTCCAGAAGCGCGATATCCACCAGATTGTCATTCTTGGCCACGCCGATCTTTGCGCAAAAATCCCTGATCGCTTCCGGCGTGTAGCCTCGCCTTCTCATGCCCGCTACGGTTGGCATGCGCGGATCATCCCAGCCGGCGACATAGCCTTGTTCGACCAACTGGATCAATCTCCGCTTGCTCAAGATCGTGTAACTGACGTTGAGGCGGGCGAATTCGATCTGCCGGGGGCGATCACCTGTGATCAACTCATTTACAAGCCAATCATACAAAGGACGGTTATTTTCGAACTCCAGTGTGCAGATGGAATGAGTGATCCTTTCTATAGAATCGGAAAGGCAATGGGCAAAGTCATACATCGGGTAGATCACCCATTGCGTGCCTGTCCGATAGTGAGGGACCCGTTTTATGCGGTAGATCACGGGGTCCCGCATGACCACGTTCGGAGAGGCCATGTCGATCTTCGCCCGGAGCACATACGCTCCGTCCTCGAATTCGCCTGCCCGCATCCGGCCGAACAGGTCCAGGCTTTCTTCGATAGAGCGGTTCCGGTTGGGGCTTTCTCTGCCCGGCTCGGTCAGCGTACCACGGTGCTCCCTTATCTCATCGGCGCTCAGACTATCTACGTAAGCCTTGCCGGCCTTGATGAGCTGCACGGCAAATTGATAGAGCTGCTCGAAGTAGTCGGAAGCGTAGAACAGGCGATCGGCCCAGTCGAACCCGAGCCAGTGGACATCGTTAATGATCGATTCGACGTATTCGAGTGATTCGCCCGCGGGATCCGTATCATCCATGCGTAGATTGCAGGTACCGCCGTACTGCGCCGCAATGCCGAAATTGAGGCAGACCGACTTGGCATGTCCGATGTGGAGGTAACCGTTCGGCTCCGGCGGGAAGCGCGTGGCAACGCGTCCTCCGCGCTTGCCTGCCCTGAGTTCGTCGTCGATGATCTCACGAATGAAATCGGTCGGGGGGGGAATATCTGATGGTGTCATATCGTCACGTTCCGTAGTTTTTGATAGCTACCCATGAAAATACCCGCTTGCGGATATCCGTGGTGGTTGGCTTTCCTTAATCTTTTACCACACGTGACGTTTGCTTGCAAGAAGATGGTCGATGTCTTACGGCACATGCCGGGTGGCTGCGCGCGACATGTGTCAATCGACATCGGTCTGGTTGGCCTCTAAAAATCAGGCAATCTGAAGTAATAGCCTACTAGTACTAATCCATTATTCCGTGAAAAAATAGCCCTTCGGGCAATTGCTTTCACCTATCCGAGTTGCTAATATTACTAGTATCGTGTTACAAGAAATAATAGAGCACAGAAGGTTGCGAGGTGCACATGATGTTCGTTGATGCATGCCATATGTTCCAGGTAGTTGCGCAGAGAGTTGTAAAGGGAATTCTCCCCACGGTACTGGTTGGTCTCGTACTGATTTTTTCTCTTTTCGCCGGGGCTATAATCTCCTCTATCTTCGTGCACGCAGTGGAGTTCTAACCAAAGCGCGTCCCGGTTCGGGTGGGTGATATGGCAAACATCAAACGGGTCGATGAACTTATAAGCATGAAGAACTTGAGCCCGCAGGAATTGGAGCTTCACAAGGAAATGATTGCGGAGTGCAGGGAGCGTGAGACGATGATTGAAGAATATTCGGCTCGAACCCAGGGCTCTTTGCAGCAGCTTGCTCAAGCTTGTGAGACCGCAACAGAGCGGGCAAAAACACTTGCCGCCTCTATAGAGAAGGTCCTTGACGAGATGGAGAGCCTCTGTCTCAAGCTGCTACCCGAGGACCAGTTCTATCGCGAGTAACCACAGGTACAGGAAAAGGCAAAAGCGAAGGTAAAGGTAAGAACTAAAACAAAGGTTGAGATAAAAAGCTTTGTACGCCGCAGTTCACTACCTTCGCTTTAGTTCTTACCTTTACCTGTTCTATTTCTTTTCTATGCTTATAAGATCGGCAGGTAGTTCTCTATCTCGTAGCGCGACACGTGAACCCTGAACTTGTCCCATTCTATGCGCTTGTTCTCCAACAGTTTCTCAAACACGTGATCGCCTAACGTGTCTCTTATAAGCGGGCTCGTCTCAGCAGCCTCAATCGCCTCGTAGAGGCTTCCGGGCAGCGCCCCTATGTTCAGCTCTTTCCTTCTCTTTGCCGACATCTCATACACATCTTCTTCGATGGGCGCTGGAAGCGGGTACTTGTTCTTGATGCCTTCCAGCCCTGCACGGAGCATCACAGCGAAAGCAAGGTACGGATTGCATGCCGGGTCCGGACTTCTATATTCAGCCCTTGTTGCCTTTTCCTTACCCGGTTTGTAGAGAGGCACCCTGACAAGCGTTGATCTATTGCGCCTGGCCCACGCGATATAGACAGGCGCTTCATAGCCCGGAACGAGCCTCTTGTATGAATTCACCCACTGGCTGGTGACGAGGGTTATTTCGCGGGCGTGGCGAAGGAGCCCGGCTATGTAATGCTTTGCGATATCAGAAAGAAAGTATTCGTCGCCGCCGTTAAAGAACGCATTGCTGCTCCCCTTGAAAAGAGACTGGTGCGTATGCATCCCACTGCCGTTCACACCGAATATGGGCTTGGGCATGAATGTGGCGTACAGATCATGCTTCTTCGCCACCTCTTTGACCACCACGCGATAGGTTATCGTATTATCGGCCATGGAGAGGGCATCGGCATACTTGAGATCGATCTCGTGCTGCGAGGGCGCCACCTCGTGGTGGCTATACTCAACCTTGATGCCCATCGATTCCAGGTACAGAATAGTCTCCCGCCGGAGGTCAACGCTCACGTCCTCGGTAGTAAGGTCGAAGTAACCCGCCATATCGAGTATTTCCGGCTCTTTGTCCGACTTGAAGTAGAAGTATTCCAGCTCCGGTCCAAGGTACAGGGTAAAACCCATATCCTGCGCCAGCTTGAGATTGCGCTTCAGCACGTATCTCGGATCGCCTTTGTAGGGCGTTCCATCCGGTTCATGTATATCGCAGAACATACGCGCAACCCCGCTCTCCTTAGGCCTCCAGGGCAGCACTACGAATGTGCTTGGATCAGGCATGGCAATCATGTCGCTTTCGTCTATCCGCGCGAAGCCCTGGATCGACGAACCGTCAAAGCCCATGCCCTCCGAAAACGCTGTCTCAAGTTCGTCAACGCTGATAGAGAAGCTTTTGGCGATGCCCAGAATGTCAGTGAACCAGAGCTTGATAAACCTCATGTTGTTATCATAGACAAACTTCATAATTTCTTCTTTTGTCATGGGTTGTTCCTCCTTCTTTTTTTGCTGCCAGCTTTCGCCTATTGGCCGTCAGTTACAGGCTACCGGCCAAAACAGATCGGTCCCCCTATCTCCTCTGATTATAACACGAGGCAAGTGAACGTGGGAAAATGACTGTCTTTCAGCTGATGACGGGCCTTGTGCCAGTTCGCATTCAAAAATAGAGCGAGGCGACCAGGAGGATACCGATAGCGCAGCATCCTGTAAGGACGGAGGCGTACTACAAGTACGTCGGAGTCGTGCCGACGCAGGCAACGAAGAGGGGCACCCGTGTCCAAACACGGGTCTATGAATGAAGGCAAACTGGCACTAAACCATCAGATACTTCTTCTTGATGTCCTCATTCGCCTCAAGCTCCGCAACCGTCCCTTCGAAGCGAATCCGCCCGTTATCAATCACGTAGACCCTGTTAACGAGCTTCAAGGCAGATTTGACGTTCTGTTCGGAGAGTAGAATGCTGATGCCGGCGTCCCGCAGCTTCAGGATCTGCTGCTCGAGGTCCCTCACTATAAGCGGCGCAAGTCCCTCCGTGGGCTCATCGAGCAAGAGGAGTTCCGGGCCGGTCATGAGCGCCCTTGCTACGGTGAGCATCTGCTGCTCACCTCCGCTCAGATTGCCCGCCCTCCGTGACTTCATCTCTCCCAGCGCAGGGAAAAGGTCGTAGACGCGTTCCTTAGTCCATTCATTGCTCCGGCTGAACGGTATCTCCAGGTTGTCCTCCACCGTCAGGTCCGCAAAAACTCTTCTGTCGTCCGGCACGTACGCAATCCCGTCGCGAACGAGTAGATAGGCCTTCTTGCCAGTTATCTCCTGACCATTGAACGTGATCGTTCCCTGCTTGGGCGGAGTCAGGCCCATAATGCTCCTCATGGTCGTGCTCTTTCCCGCGCCATTTCTGCCGAGAAGGCCCACGACCTCTCCCTTGGAAACCGTGAGGGAGACATCGAACAGGATGTGGCTGATGCCGTAGTACGTGTGAATGGCGTTTACACTGAGCATACGTCGCTCCCGCCCAGGTACGCATCCTGCACCGCCTGGTTGCACCGCACCTCGTCACATGCTCCCTGGATGATGGTGACGCCACGTACCATGACCATGATCCGGTTGGCGATGCCGAAGACGATCTCCATGTCGTGCTCGCAGAAGAGGATGGTAAGCCCCATGTTAGTCCGCAACTGCTTGATCAGGTCGATGCAGCGGGCCGTTTCTTCGGGCGACATGCCGGCGGTTGGCTCGTCCAGAATAAGCAGTTCGGGTTTGCCGCCGAGGGCTATGGCTATCTCCAGGACCTTCTGCTCCCCGTGGGAGAGCGCACCGCATACGCTATCCTTCTTGCGGATAAGGCCCACGCTTTCGAGTATCTCAGCTGTCTCCTTCGTGGCCAGGCGCTTCGAAGGCGTGAACAGGTTGAACGTTCTTCCCTGCTGAGAAAGAACCGCTATGCGGACATTCTCAAAGACCGTGAGCCTCGAAAAAATATTGACCACCTGAAACGACCGTGTGATGCCCTTCTTGCACGTCCGGTGCGCCGGAAGCCCGGTGATATCCTCGCCTTTGAAGATGACTTGGCCTCCGTCTGGGGTCAGTATGCCGGTGATGAGATTGAAGAGCGTGGTCTTCCCTGCGCCATTCGGTCCTATCACGGCTACTATCTCTCCCTCGGCCACGTCAAGATTGGCGCCGTTTACGGCCTGGAAGCCGGCGAATGACTTCTGTATGCCTCTGACCTCCAGCATCATCTTTGCTGCACCTCACTACTTTCCGACGTCCGCCTTTTCCATACCTCGAATACATAGCCAAGCAAGCCTTCAGGCAGGAAAAGAATCACGAGCACCAACAGTATGCCCATGACTAAAGTCCAGTAGTCGGTAACACCACTGACAAAGGTGCGCAGAGAGACGACGACGGCAGCGCCAAGCAGGGGACCGAGAAAGGTGAGCCAGCCGCCCAGAAGGGCCATGATCGTGATCTCCAGCGAAAGGGTCCAGAACATCATATCCGGAAAAACCGAATTGTCCACCACGACGAAAAGCACGCCGGCAACGCCTCCAAAGAAACCGGCAATCACGATGGCTGCCAGCTGATGACGTCTCACGCTGACTCCCACGGCCTGACTCCGCACCACGTTATCCCTGATTCCCTGGAGCGCGCTCCCGAAGGGAGAGTTAAGTATCCGGTACATTACCAGCAGGGAAAGGCCTCCAACGATCAGCGTGAAGTAGTAGGAGCCGAAGGGCGAGCCGATCAGTTCAGGCATGGGAATACCGTGGATACCGTCATCCCCGCCCGTGAAACCGTACCACCGGTAAACAATCGCCCAGACGAGTGAGCCGAGCGAGATCTGCAGCATGCCGAAATAGAGCTTTGACAGCCGAACGCAGATGAGGCCGATGACGAAAGAGAGTACCGCCGCGACGACAGGCCCCGTTATAAAGCCAAGCCAGGCCGGATAGCCGAGCTTTACTATCATGATTGCGGCGCCATATGCCCCTGCCCCGTAGAAAACGGCGTGGTGAAACTGGTAGATTCCCCCGAACCCTAAAACAAAGTTGAGGCTCGTGGCGAGCAGACCCGTCGTCACAATGAGTGCGATCAGGTATGTATAGAAGCGTGGAAGGCCAAACGGCGCGATGGCGAGAATCGCAAGAATGATTAGTAGTGCAACAATCGATTTCCGTGCGCCCATTATCCCATGCCTCCATCAAAGGGACACCCACACGTGGGTACCCGGTCGCCCCCTCCACCGGCCAAGCCCCACCCGCGAGCGGGTGCCCGGCCACCCCCTCTCGCTCGCCGTGCGAGCTGAAGCAGATTCCCGTTGAATCTGCTCACCACGTTGATCTCAGCAGGCCCGTTGGCCTGAAACTAAGGACCACGATCACGGCTGCGTACGGAAAAATAATACCGAACTGCGGCCAGATGAGGATGCCCAATGACTGCGTCACGCCAAAGATGAGCGCACCCAACAAGGCACCCCAGATATTGCCCAGCCCACCCATGATGACGATGAGAAACGCTTCAATGATCAGGGTGTGGTCCATACCGAGGGTAACGTTTACGATGGGGGCGACGAGGGCGCCACCCAGCCCGGCGAGATAGCATCCTATGACAAAGACCGTTGCAAAGACCATGCTGACATTGATGCCTACGGCACCGACCATCTCCCGGTCCACCGCAGCTGCCCTGGAGATCTTACCCATCTTGGTCTTATTCACGATAACCCAAAGCATGATCGCCACAAGAGGTCCCATGAACAAAAGAAAGAAGTTGTATATCGGGAAAGGCAGCCCGAATATAGGGATCGATCCTTGAAAAAACCGGGGCATGGAGACCGTCCTGTATTCCGCGCCCCATACCAGCTTCACCAGGTCTCCAAAGATGAGGGCGAACGCAAACGTGAGCAGGAAAAGCATGATATGCTCCCGCTCATACAGCCGGCAGAAGATGGCCCGCTCAGCAATGAAGCTGAGGGCAGCCACGATAAGAGGCGCCAGAAGGATAGCCATCCAGTAACCGGTGATGCCGCCGCCAAACGCCTTGGAAACGCTGAACGCCAGGAACGCCCCGATCATGTAAAGTGAGCCGTGAGCAATATTGGGAATTCTGAGCACGCCAAGGATAAGGCTCAGGCCCGAAGCAACAATGAAGAGGATAACCGTTCTGCTCAGGCCCACGAGTACTTGACAGAGCACCCCGGGCGAACAGATGAAGCTGATGATATCCAATCTCGAACCTCCGCTTGGTACGCCCTTATTGTCCGCGGGTCTTCATGACCTGCTCGCACGTGGGCATATACTCTGACGCGGGGATCGTGACCAGGTCGGAAGCAATCAGGAACTCCTTATATTGGGGACTTTTTTTCGTAACACCCCAGAACATGGGCAGGGTCACCTGATGGTCGCATTTGCGCATTTCGATCTTACCGACCGGCGTGTCATCGAGCACCATGCCCTCAACGGCATCGATGAACTTTTCCTTGTTCATGCTGCCGGCTTTCTGAAATCCACGCGCAATGTACTGCGCCGTGATGTATCCATACAGGGCCGTCATCTTGGGATATCTGCCGTAGAGCTTCTTGAACTCAGCCGCAAAGGCTTTGTTCGCCGGAGTATCAGGGTAGTAGAAAAGATAGTTTGCCGTTCCGTACGCCCCTTCAGGCGCATCCATGCCGAGGGCCTGTCCGACCGTGATCTCTATGGCCGTATGCTGATAGAACGGTATCTTGTCTGCCAGGCCGGTTGCTTTGGCCGCCTTCTGGAAATTGACCATGCCTGAACCGCCCGTCGCCACAATGATAAAGTCAGGTTTGGCCGCCACAATCGCCGTGATGTACGGGGTGAAATCGGTCTCCCCAACCTTCCACCACGTCTGGCCGAGTAATTGGACTGAAGGCTTGAGGGCCTTCAGGTTGTTCCAGACGCCGTCAGCGATGGCATGGCCAAACTCATAATCATCGCCCGCGATCCAGTATTTCGTGAATTTCATTTTGGCGAGGGCGACCGCGCCCGCTTTTCCGGCCATCGCGGTGTTCTCATTGGTGCTGAATACGTACCGGTGGCCCATCTGACCGGTGATCCTGTCGCTCTTCGCATTGGTGGCAAAGAACGGAACTTTCTCCTTCTTCACAAAATCGGAAATGGCAAGGGCTGTCGCGCTGTTGATCGTACCTGCGAGGACGTCGACCCCCTCTTTCATAACCAGTTCTTTTGCCATCGCGAGTCCTACGTCCGGTTTGAACTTCTCATCGCGCGTCGTATATTCGAGCTTCTTTCCAAGGACACCGCCCTTTGCGTTGATCTTGTCCCGGGCCATTTTGAAACCGTCCACAACATCCTGAGAGTACGCTGCGGGAGGTCCCGAGTAGCTATCGATAATACCTATCTTGATTGTATTTGCCGCATGGGAAGATGGAGCTACAACTATCAAACCCAGAAGACCAAACGAAAGAAGAAGCAGCAACCTTTTCATATGACCCCTCCTTATTTTGCTTTGAGTCTTGTGCTTTGTCTTCGTAATTGTATGCACAATGAAAGATTTGTTGTCAATGGAATTCGCTCCCAGCCTATTTCCCGCATTACCACTACTTGCGGCTTTTCACCACCTCATCGCAGCCGGGCATGTAATCTTTTCCCGGTATGGTTATGAGGTCACCCGCGATCAGGGAGTCGTATTGAGGCGATGCCTTTGTGACGCCGAAGAACATCGGCAGCGTCAGCTGGTGGTCACAAGCCCGCATCTCCAGCTTGCCGACCGGGCTGTCCACGGTGAGACCTTCCATAGCGGTGATGAACTTCTCCTTATCAACCTTACCCGCCTTCTGATAGGCCTTTGCTACGAGCTGGGCCAGCGCATAACCGTAAAGGGCTCCTACCTTGGGAGGCGCGCTGAAAAGCTTCTCGAACTCCGCGACGAATGCCTTGTTCTCGGGA
>JADGQN010000015.1 GCA_017881765.1 Syntrophobacterales bacterium
ACCACCTTCGTGCCGTATTCAATCATCTGCCGTGCATGAAAGGCACCTTCACCACCGGTGATACCCTGCACGACCACACGTGTGTTTCCATCAATAAGGATACTCAATGGCTTAGCCCTCGTCGTCCAAGTCGTCGTTACGAGTTCCGGGTTGCGCGTTGCGGGTTAAGCGCTTCAGCCCTTTGACTCGTAACTTGTAACCTGTAACGTTCTTTAACCAGCTGTCTTCAGCAGCCGCTGAACCATCTCTCCCGCTTCTTTCATGCTACCGGCCGCATGGAAAGCAAGGCCCGATTCCGCGAGGATCTGCCGCCCCAGCTCGACATTTGTCCCTTCCAGCCTGATAACGACAGGCGCCCGGATATCGAGTTCCCGGGCCGCTTCCGTTACTCCCTTTGCAAGCGTATCGCATCTCAGAATGCCACCGAAAATGTTGATGAAGACAACTCTCACGTCAGGATCAGAGATCAATATACGCAGGCCTGCCCTGCCCATCTCCTCCGTCGCTCCGCCACCCACGTCGAGGAAGTTTGCAGGCTCGGCCCCGGTAAGCTTGATAAGGTCCATCGTTGCCATAGCCAGGCCGGCACCATTCACCATGCAGCCCACGCTGCCGCGCAGCTTTATGTAGTTGAGGTTTTGACGGGATGCCTCGACCTCCAGCGGATCTTCCTGCGACGGGTCGCGTAAGGACGCTACGTCGGGGTGACGAAATAGGGCATTGTCATCAAAATTGATCTTGCCGTCAAGGGCAACAAGTCTCCCTTCTTGGGTCAATACCAGGGGATTTATCTCAACGTGGGAACAATCCTTATCCACGAACAGGCGATACATACCGCCAACAACGGCGCTCATCTGCTTCATAACCTTTCCGTCGAGCCCGAGCGCGTAGCAGAAGCGGGAAACCTGGAACGGACGAAGACCCACCCCTGGGTCTATCCACTCGCTCAACACTTTCTCCGGGGTCTCGGCAGCCTTTTCAATATCCATCCCTCCCTCAGTGCTGCCAAGGAGAACGACGGATGCACGAGCCCGATCGATCGTGAGGCCGATGTAGAATTCCCGGTCGACCCTGAGCATCTCTTCTATGAGCAAGGAACTGACTGGTCTACCTTCGGCACCGGTCTGCGGCGTCACAAGCCTCGCACCCAGGAGCCGGGACGCGACCTCAGCTACCTCTTCCAGATTGTCGATGATCTTGATGCCGCCCGCTTTTCCGCGGCCACCCGCGTGAATCTGGGCTTTGATAACGAGAGGGACAGTACCGATATCCTTACCGGCCTCGACCGCCTCTTGCGGTGATCTTGCTACTGCGCCGTTAGGAACGGCGATCCCGTAAGTCCGAAACAGCCCCTTGGCCTGGTACTCATATATCTTCATTTTCCCACGTGTCGGCCTCCGGTGGGGGCCCACTCTTTCTCATCCGCTTTGCCGCCGCCATACCAGCCTTGAGAGCATCCCGGTTGAGCTTCTCGGTCCCCTTCGGTACGCGCGACAGCACGGCAGCCTCAATAGCCTTTTTCGAGACGATAGAGCTGAGTTCGCTGATCGCCCCGAGGGCCACAATGTTGGCCACCATCTCCTTTTTGAACCGGTCGCGTGCGATGCGCGTGAATGGTATCTGAACGGCATTGGCCACGGGAACCGTTTTAACAAACGTGGAATCGACAATGAGCAGCCCATCAGGTTTCAGATCCTGGTAATACTCATCGAGCGCTTTCTGATTCATCGTTAGCAACAGGTCCACTTTCATAGCTTTGGGGTAGTCAATCTCCTCGTCGCTCACCACCACCTCGGCCTTGCTGGAGCCTCCTCGCGCCTCCGGCCCGTAGCTCTGTGTCTGGGCCACCTCCTTGCCATCATAAACACCTATGGCCTCGGCAAGGATAATACCCATCATGATCAAGCCCTGGCCCCCGGAACCGCCCAGTCGAATGTCGTATCGAAAACTCATGCGTCTTTCCCCTGTCCTGCTTTCGCGCGCTGCCTGATGCGCTCGTATTGCTCCGTGTAGACCGGCAAATCCCTGTCAGCGAGCACGCCGATGAGGAACTTGTCTTCCATCTCCTCCGGCTTCATCCTGGCCGCTGATTCCACGGTCACAGCATGATCCCGCTGCCACTGCAGCATCTCGACAGGTCCTCCCAGACGATTCAACTTTCCATACTGCGTATGACAGTGGGCGATCACTTCGACAACGGAGAAGCCCTGCTTGAGGAATGCCTTCTCCATAAGCCCGTCGAGCAGCTTGGCATGATAAACGGTCCCTCTTCCCACGAATGCGGCGCCCGCTGTCACAGCCAGCTCCGATATCTTGAACGCATGCTCGATATTCGTATACATCGTCGTCGTCGATCTCATCCCGAACGGCGTGGTGGGCGAATACTGCCCTCCCGTCATACCGTACACGCTGTTATTCAGAATGATCGCGGTGAGGTCGATGTTTCTCCGTGCAGCATGGATGAAATGGTTCCCGCCGATGGCCACGGCATCTCCGTCGCCCATGACGACAATTACCTTCAGGCCCGGTTTGGCCAGTTTTATACCGGTAGCAAAGGTGAGGGCACGCCCGTGGGTCGTGTGAAGCGTGTTGAAATCCACGTACACGGGCAATCTTCCGGAGCAGCCGATGCCCGACACGAGCACTACTTCGTCCTTCTCGTAGCCTATGCGATCTATGGCCCGTATCAGGGCGCCCAGCATGATCCCGATCCCGCAGCCGGGGCACCATACGTGCGGAAATTTCTTGTCATGGCGTAAGTATTTATGTATCAGCTTCGTGAACTCTTCCACTACGCCACCTCTATAATGCGATCGAGTATCTCCTCCGGAGTAATAATCGTCCCGTCAACCTTATTGAGCGTTACCACGCGTGTATAGCCTTGATTGACCCGTTTGACCTCCCGGGAAATCTGACCCATGTTCATTTCAGGCACCAGCACTACCTTCGATGTCTTGAGCACCGGCTCAACCACGCTCTTCATGAAAGGCCAAATGGTTGTGAGCTTGACAAAGCCCGCTTTAATACCTCTCTCCCGGGCGTCACGCACAGCCCTCTTCGCGGACCGGGCCACCGAGCCGTAGGCAATAACGGTAATGTCCGCCCCATCCACCTGGTCCACCTCGCCCATCTGAATCTCCGGAAAGCGCTGGCTGATCTTGCGGAAGAGGCGCGCGATAAACGGTCCTATCTCGTCCGGACGGCTTGTAGGAAACCCGCGAACGTCATGCGTCAGCCCGGTCACGTGGTATCTGTATCCCTCGCCGAAACTCGCCATCGGAGGCACGCCCGCAGGCGTGTCCTCGTACGGGATGTACCACTCGGGCGGCACCTTCGGCTTCACACGGTCGAATATCTCCACCAGCCCCTCTTCCGGCAGTGTCACCTTCTCGCGCATGTGAGCGACCACTTCATCCAGCAGAAGTATCACCGGGTTCCGGAATCTCTCTGACAGGTTGAAAGCCTTTATGGTCAAATCAAAACACTCCCTGACCGTCGAGGCACAGAGCGCTATCATGGGATGGTCACCATGGGTGCCCCAGCGCGCCTGCATCACATCACCCTGAGCCGGATAGGTGGGCAGCCCCGTGCTCGGCCCTCCCCGCATTACATTGACGAGCACACACGGCACTTCGGCGATGCACGCAAAGCCGAGGTTCTCCTGCATGAGTGAGAATCCAGGTCCGGACGTGGCAGTCATTGATTTGGTGCCGGTGAGAGATGCGCCTATGACGGCGCCCAGGCTCGCTATCTCATCTTCCATCTGGATGAAGGTTCCGTCCAGTCGGGGAAGCTTCACAGACATAATTTCGGCGATTTCCGTCGCGGGCGTTATGGGGTAGCCGGCGAAAAACCGACATCCTGCTCGCAATGCCCCTTCTGCCACTGCTTCATTGCCTTGCAGCAACACCTCGTTAACGTTTCGCTTCTTCACTGTCCTCCCCTTGCCTGCCTTTCTTTTTTCTCATGCACCGTGATCGCAAAATCGGGGCAGCGCAGCTCACACAGACCGCACTTGGCGCATTTTTCCGGATCCTTCACATACGGTGAGCCCGTTTCGTCCCGCGCGAGTGCACCTGTCGGGCAAAAAGCGACACAGATGCCGCATGCTTTGCACCAGGCCTTGTAAATATCGATGTTGGGTGGTTTCTTTTCTTCTGTGGCTTGGGTCATTGTCACCTCAGTATTGTATACGGTAGCAAACTCCATACCACGAAGGGCTAAACCGCAAGAGACGCAAGCAGGCTCCAACGCGTAAAGAAATTCGTATTTTGGTTGTCACTCCGGTGTAAACCGGAGTCCAGACTCTCTATAATGCGTTGTAATCCTGGATTCCGGCCTCCGCCGGAATGACGTCAGACCCGACTAGACCAAATTTTCCACAAGCTCTACCCGTCCGGGCGGTACAGACGAAGGCTAACTGGCGTTGGAGTTAGAATCGAGGAGAATCGTAACCGGTCCATCGTTTGTGAGGCTGACTTGCATAGAGGCTTGAAATACACCCGTCTGCACGTTAGTCACCTTTTGTTTGGCTCTTTCAACAAAAAGCTCAAAAAAAGATTTGGCTGTGCCGGCGTCCATGGCTTCAGAAAAGGACGGACGCCTTCCTTTTCGACAGTCACCGTACAGGGTAAACTGAGAGACAACGAGGAGGCTACCCCCTACGTCGAGGAGTGACTCATCCAGCTTTCCATCCGGACTGCCTTCCTGCGTTTCGAAAATCCGCAGGTTCGCGATCTTGTCTACCATCCACTCGATGTCACGAACGGTATCACCCTTTCCGATACCCAGAAAGACGAGGAGCCCCCGCCCAATGTTCCCTGCGATCTCATCCGCAACCAGAACAGCAGCCTCGCTCACCCGCTGGACAACCGCTCGCACTTTGAACCCCGCTTAAGGATAGGGTCAAGGGTCACGGGTCATGGGTCAAGGGAGAGCAAGAAACCTTGTGCCCGGCGCCACGCAGGAGCGCCTCCGCGAAGACATGCCATCAAGCGGTCTTATATCCTCCTTCTTCACCCGTGACCCTTGCCCCGTGACCCGTGACCCTGCCTTACTTTTCTTTTTCTGCTCTCTCTTTATTCGCATGTTCTATGACCTTTTGCGCGATGTGGGCAGGCACTTCCTCGTAGTGAGCGAACTCAACGGCGAACGTGCCGCGCCCGCCGGTCATGGAACGCAGGTCAGGGGCATACCTCAGAATCTCTGCCATCGGTGCAGTCGCCTTCACCACCTGGCTGTGCCCCTTGGACTCAACACCGACGATCCTCCCCCGGCGCGAGTTCAGATCACCCATGATATCGCCCACGTTTTCTTCCGGAACGATTATCTCCATCTTCATGATGGGCTCGAGCAGGACCGGGCTTACCAGTTCCATCCCTTTCTTGAAGCCCATGGAAGCCGCGATCTTGAAGGCCATATCCGACGAGTCCACATCGTGATACGAGCCGTCGTAGAGCGTTACCCTGAAGTCCGTAACAGGGAATCCGGCCAGAGTGCCCTGCTCCATCGCCTCCACAATGCCCTTCTCCACCGATGGTATGTAGTTCTTGGGAATAACGCCTCCGACAATCTTATCCGCGAATTCAAACCCTGTTCCTCTAGGCAGCGGCTCCAATTCAAGCCACGTGTCACCATACTGACCCCTGCCGCCTGACTGGCGCTTGTATCTGCCCTGCACCTTGGTGCTGCCCTTGATCGTTTCCTTGTATGGTACTTTCGGCTCTCTCAGCTCCACGTCAACGCCAAACTTGCGCTTCATCTTCGCCGCCACCACCTCCAGGTGGATCTGCCCCATGCCCGACAAGAGGAACTCCCTCGTCTGGTCGTCCCTCGAATAGCGGATGGTCAGGTCTTCCTCCATCAACCTGGCGAGAGAGGTGTTCAGTTTGTCTTCATCGCCCTTTGTCTTAGGGTGGAGCGAGAACGAGATCACCGGCAACGGCAGGCTCACCTGTGGGTAAATGATCGGGCGTTTCTCATCGCAGAGCGTATCGCCGGTCCCCGCCTCCTTCAGTTTTGCTACGGCCGCTATATCGCCGACCGACACAAATCCCGCGGGCTTCTGCTTCTTGCCGACGAGATAGAAGATCTGGCCGATCCGCTCCTTCTCATCCTTAGTTGAGTTGAGTACGGTGTTGTCGGGGTGAAGCTCCCCTGAATAGACCTTGAAGAGCGTAAGCTTACCAGCGAAGGGATCGGTGATTGTCTTGAATATGAAAGCGCTGAACGGATCCGTTACGGTCATTTTCCGTTTTGTTGGCTGCCCCTTGGCGTCCACACCTTCCACCTCGCCTTTGAGGAGTGGGTAAGGAAAAAACTTGACGATGTTGTCGAGCAGGGGCTGGATACCCATATTCCTGGCGGCCGATCCGCACATAACAGGCACGAGCTTCCTCTTCCAGATCCCCTCCTTGAGACAGCGCTCCACCTCTTCGTCCTTGATCTCTTCGCCACTAAGGTAACGCTCCATCACGGTATCATCCATTTCAACGGCGGTTTCGATCAGCTTCTCTCGATACTTTGCCGCCTCTGCCGCTAAATCTCCCGGGATCTCAGCCCGGTCGAACGCGCCGGACTGATCATCTTTGTACAGATAGGCCTTCATGGAGATCAGGTCGATAACCCCTTTGAAGCCTTCTTCCTTGCCTATGGGCAATCCCACAACCACCAGGTTCTTGTCGGTAAACGCCTTGCGCAGGTCTTCAAGCGTTCTCTCGAAGTCTGCCCGCTCCCGATCCATCTTGTTGATGAAAATCGAGACAGAGACGCCAAATTCCTCGGCATAGCCCCACACTTTTTCCGTCTGCACGCGGACCCCGGAAACCGCGCTCACCAGGATGACAGCCCCATCAAGAACCCGCATGCAAAGTTTTGCATCGGAAATGAAGTTATCATCCCCGGGCGAGTCAACCAGATTGATCTTGTACTTATTCCATTCGAAGCAGGCGAGGGACGAAGAGATCGTTGCCTTCTTTTCTATCTCCTCAGGCTCGTAATCCATCAGCGACGTACCATCGTCAACCTTGCCCAATCTATTGTTTTCTCCGGCCAAAAACAGCATGGCTTCGACGATTGACGTTTTGCCCTCTCCTACGTGCGAGAACATGCCGACATTTCGGATGACGTCAGGTTCATACTTTTTCATCTGGGCTCCTTTCGAGGATGTTATTCTAATTCAAACCCTGTGCCGCAGACTTCAGACCCAGGACTCTTGAAAGCAGAACATTCGACTCCACAGGCCAAGGCACCCGACTTTATCCTCATGGTCTCCCCGGCCTTTTTTCCATCTGTCTAATATCTGACGTTCTCTGGTCTAATGTCAAACCTTTTCGAGGACATTAAACAGAAGGGAAGGGATGAATTTTACCTGTCTCACCGTAAAAAATCAAGAATTAAACGCGGTTTAGCCATTTTCATTTGTTGACTTCAGCCGATCTTCTGTGGTTTATTACTAGGTCCGAAAAAACTTTAAGGTGATTACATGAAGCGTACATTCCAGCCTCATAACAAGAGGAGAAGAAGAACTCACGGCTTTCTCGTCAGGATGAGAACAGAATCGGGAAGAGACGTCATCAGAAGAAGACGTGCCAAGGGAAGACACAGACTTGCCGTTTGATGGAATTCACCCTCAACAAAAGCGAAAGGTTGGGCAGGAGAGAATTTCGGCGCGCAAAATGGAAGAAGCGCGGCGGCACGGCCCATTTTCTCCTTTTCAAAAGCAGGAGTGAAGACACCGGGAAACGGTTTGGTGTGGTTATCCAGAAAAAAATAATCAAAGGGGCAGTAGTGAGGAACAGGATACGGAGATCGGTAAAGGAATTCTTCAGGCTGAACAAACATCTCTTTGAGGACTGCAACGATTATTACGTACGCATAGTCAGGATGCCCGGGAGAGTCCGCTGGGATGCCGTCAGCACTGAGCTACAGGCTCTGATAGCCGGCACCGTCAAGCAATGAAATTTATCGTTTTGAGTTGTCTCAAGCTTTACAGGCTGCTCGTGTCACCTTACGTGCCGACTGCGTGCCGGTTCTATCCCTCCTGCTCGGCCTACATGCTGGAAGCGGTAGAAAAGAAAGGCATCTTCAAAGGCGCCCTGTGTGGCTTAGTCCGGATCCTCAAATGCAACCCTTTTCACCCTGGCGGCTTCGACCCGGTAAAATAGCGGAGGTATTACATGGAAAAAAGGACGCTGATAGCGCTCCTCCTTGCTTTAGTTATACTCTTCGGTTTCCAGTACTTCTTTTCACCGAAGGAACAACCAGCCCCACCCAAGGAAGCCGCGCAATCTAAGGAAGCCGCACCGTCTGCCACGCCATCTAAGGAAGCAGCGGCGGGGAAAGTCGAGCAGGCACCTGCAAAACCTTCTGCGCAGGCAGTGACAAAGACAGAAGTCCCGGCCCCTTCGGCGGCGACAAAGGCAACAAAAACATTCGTGGTTGAAACGCCTCTCTTAAAGGTAACCTTCAGTGACCTTGGCGGAGCCGTCACGAGCGTCAAGTTACTTAAGTACAAGGAAAAGGTGGGTTCCCCGGAAGGGAAAGAACTCATCGAAGATATCAAGCCCTTTCAGTACGTGCCCGCTCTGACTGAATCAGGAGCCGGCGCATCCGCGACTGATGCGACGATCTTTTCATCCGACAAGACAGAGTTGACCGTCAAAGATGGACCTGAAAGCATCGCCTTTACCGGGACCCTGACCAACGGAAAAAAAGTGAAGAAAATTTACACCTTCTACCCGGACCGTTATACGGTTGGCTTCCAGGCGACTGTCGAGAATCTGGACCCGGACAGAACCTATCTTGATTTTGCCATGATTTCAATGAAGGAAAAACCGAGTTACGCGTTCAAGGGTCCTTTTACCTATAACGGCAAGTCCCTGGATCAGATCTCTAAATTGGAAAAGCCCGTCGACGCTGACAAGACTTACGCTTATGCAGGGTTCGATGAGGGTTACTTCGCTTTTATCTGGATCCCCCAAGAAGCAAGCAAGCCTGCCTTGAAGATAGAACAGCCGTACCAGAACCTTCCTATCGAGCGCCTCAAGTTGGATAAATCCGATGTTTCAGGGCAGCTCTATTACGGTCCCAGGGACATCAGCATCCTGAAAACGCTCAATATCAAGGCGGAGAAAATAGTTGATTTCGGCTGGTTCGACATCGTAGCAAAACCGATGCTGTGGGGCATGAGCTGGGCCAACAAATACACCCACAACTACGGCATAGACATTATTCTCCTTACCATCCTCATCAAGATCATCTTTTATCCATTGACGCTGAAGAGCTACAAATCAATGAAGGAGATGCAGAAGCTGCAGCCGCAGATCGCAAAACTCAGGGAGAAATTTAAGGATGACAAAGAGAAGCTGAACAAGGAGATGATGGGCATTTACAAGACAAAAGGCATCAATCCTCTCGGGGGATGTCTGCCTATGGTCATTCAGATCCCCGTCTTCTTTGCGCTCTACAAGGTGCTCATAGGCGCCATCGAATTCCGACATGCACCATTCATGCTCTGGATCAACGACCTGGCATCGCCCGAAGACCTTTTTACGTTCACAGTCGCCGGCTATGCGGTCCCGCTGCGAGTTCTGCCGCTGATCATGGGTGTCACACAGGTCCTCCAACAGAAGATGACTCCTACGACCGCTGACCCCATGCAGGAAAAAATGATGCTTATGATGCCTATAGTCTTCACCTTTTTGTTCTGGGGTTTCCCTTCCGGTCTCGTACTCTACTGGCTTGTCAATAACGTGATATCCATTGCCCAGCAGATGTACATCAACAAAAAGGCTGCGTAAGGAGGATACATGGATTCTGTGGAAGTCGAAGGCAAAACTTACGAAGAAGCAGTAAGAAAAGCAGCAATGGAGCTAAACGCAGACGTCAAAGACCTCGACATCGAGGTTAGGGAAGTCGATACGAAGGGTATCCTTGGCCTGCTCGGGAGCAAGAAGGTTCGGATCGTCGCGCGAGTGCACGAAAAGCCCGAGGAGACACGCACGGAACTCCCTGAGGGAACACCTGAGGAGTTTGGAAAGAAATTCCTGGTGGATATTGCAAACTTCCTTGGCATCCCTCTGGAAGTGAAGATCACGAACGCCAATGAGAGGATACTTTTTCTCCTCGAGTCTGACGAGGAGGAAACCCTCGCCGGCAGGGAGGGAGAGGTGCTGGAAGCCCTTCAGCACCTTGTAAGGCTCGCCATAGCGAAGAAGTACAAACAGAACCTGAAACTCCTGCTCGATGTCAATGACTTCAGAGAAAAGAGGAAAAAGAGCATCATCGTCATGGCCAAGAAACTCGCAGACAAGGCAAGAAGGGGCGGAAAACCGATCATGACCAAACCGTTAAACCCTTATGAGCGGCGGATTATACATACGCTCTTCAAGAGCAGCCGCGGAATCAGCACGTCCAGTGAAGGAGACGGTCACACAAAGAGGGTCGTCATCTCTCCTTCCGGAAGAGGGAATGCAAGATCCTGATACCATCTGCGTTATATCCTCTGCACTCGGCGAAGCCGGAATAGCTGTCATACGAATGAGTGGGCCTCAAGCCCACTCGATATTGAAAGCCGTCTTTCGGCCGAAAAGGCCGGTCGATTCGTTCATTTCCCATCACCTCTACCTCGGCTTTATTGCAAACCCCGAGACGCGCGAAACCGTGGATGAAGTCTTTGCCGTTTTCATGGATGGGCCCTCGACGTACACGCGGGAGGCCATGGCTGAGGTGTACTCCCACGGCGGGATCTCACCCCAGAGGCAGATACTCTCATTGATGGTTGGACACGGGGCACGCATTGCCGAGCCCGGTGAGTTCACGAAGCGGGCGTTCCTGAACGGCAGGATCGATCTCGCTCAGGCTGAATCCGTGCTCGATATCATATGGAGTGAGTCTGACGAGGAGACGAGAAGCGCACTGCGCCATCTCACCGGTATGCTTTCCGAAAGGATCGGCACGGCCAAGGATCACTTAAAGCAGGCGCTCGCCAATATCGAGGCAAGCATCGATTTTTCGGAAGAAGAGATCGAGGTAGAAGGCCGGGAGACCATCGCCCTGCTTGAGAGTACGCGGGGCACACTGCAGGACCTGATTTCTTCTTACACGGAAGGCAGGGCAGTCAAGAACGGTTTTGAAGTCCTGATCGTGGGAAGGACCAATGTGGGAAAATCAAGCTTGCTGAATGCCCTGCTGATGGAGGAAAAAGCAATAGTCACTCCGCTGCCCGGCACAACGAGAGACCTGATCGAGGACGTTCTCCGTGTGAAGGGCATAAAGTTGAAAATCATAGACACGGCCGGATTGAGAACACCTCGCGATGTGGCCGAGAAAGAGGGTATCGACCGCGTCAGGAAGAAAATACCCGAGGCGGATGTCATCCTCTGGGTGCTCGACAATGGCGAGGACTACCTCGATGAGGATGAGCAGATATATCACGACATACGGGCAAAAAAGATAGTAACAGCTATCAACAAAACCGATTTGCCTCAGAAACTGAAGAGGGAACTGATAACCACAAAAAAGCTGGCGCCCGTCGATGTCTGCGCGTTGACAGGCTCAGGTCTGGACGAACTGAGAGAGGCGCTCTACCAGGCAGTTGTGGGCAAGGAACAGAAAAGCCCCGCAATCCTCATTACCAATGTCCGTCATCGAGACGCCCTGATCAAGGCCAATGAAGCCACACAACGGGCTGTCTCATGCATGACAGAAGAACAGCCGCTTGAGTTTACTGCGTTTGAACTGCGCGAGGCCCTTTCCCGACTGGGCGAAATCACTGGCGAGACGTGCACGGATGAGATACTGAACGATATATTCAGCAGGTTCTGCATAGGCAAATAATGCCAATTTGCCTTCATCGACATAGTTTCGTTGTCTCCTCGTCGCGCTCCTCGACGTACCATAGTACGCCTGCGTCGGCTCCTCGTCGCCGCCTCACTCTGTCTTCGAATGCAAATTGGCATACTTCACCTGCAAAACGTTGATCTTCTTCGATCATATGTGTGAGAATAGACGGGCTACAGATGGACGATCGGGACTTGTCAACTAAGAAAGAAAAGGCCGGCAAGCGAAATCTGGCGGCTGTCATACTCACACAATTCTTGTCAGCCTTCTCCCTCAACTTCGTCAATATATTCCTTCCCTTCTACATCTTCAGGGTAAGCCCCTATTCGCAGCGTGAAACCCTGCTCTGGGTCGGTGCTATCGTCGGGCTAACAACCGTTTTTACGGCGCTCGCCTCGCCGCTCTGGGGGGCACTCACCCACCGTTACAGCCCTAAGATGCTTTACATGCGCGGTATGTTCACCCACTCGCTCATGTTTTTTTTCATGGCCTTTACCACCAACCTCCACATGCTTTTCGCACTGCGCGTCGTCCAGGGGATATTCGGCGGCGTTTCGACAGCCGGCATGATCCTTATCTCATCCGGCTCAAAAAAAGAGAAGCAAGCCTCGAATATGGGTATGTTCCAGGCCGCTCTTACAATGGGTCCTTTGCTCGGCCCACCTCTCGGCACGTTTGCCGCAGCCCTCCTCGGTTACCGAAATGGTTTTCTGGCCGGTGCCGCATTTCTCTTCACGGCGTTTATCTTTGCACAAATCTACGTGATTGACATGCCCCCGCTGCCGAAGCCCGTAAAAAAGACCGGAAAGCGCGTGTTAGACCGCCGTATTATGATTGCGTGGATTGTCTGCTTTGTGGCCCAGATCCAACTCTCTTTTCTCCCCAGCGTACTGCCGAATGTCTTCAAAGGATTCAGCATGGATGAGCCGACCGCGCTCAAATTTGCGGGTCTGGTTGTGATGGCTTACACGGCAACCGCAGCACTAGGCCAATTTGTCTGGACCCGGCTTGCCCGAAGGTTCGGCGTGCTGCGGATGATCATGTTTCTCCTTGTTATGGGCCTTGCCTTTCAGGCATTGCTTGCCCTTACACGCGGCATTATTGATTTTACCGTTGTCAGGATGATCCAGACGGGTTTTGCCGCGGGAGCAATCCCACTTATCATATCGCTGTTTCTCGACAACCCGAGCGGAAGCACGGTCGGCATTCTCAATGCTTCAAGGTTTACGGGTATGGCCGTGGGACCGATGCTTGCCACCGCGGTTGTGGCTTTCTCCAGCCTCGGCAACCTCTACCTCATCATCAGCGCAATAACCTTACTCGCATCTCTCAGTTTCAGATATTTGTTTTCTCCGAATAAGGTGAGCAGTGAGTCTTAAGCAGTAAGCTCAACCTTCACCTGAACCTTATCCTTCGATTGCAAATCAGTACCAGCCACGGCGCGGGCGCTGGTCGCCATAAATGCCTGTTCGGCGTTGCCCTGGCCTACCGCTCCCTGACTGCTATAATCCTCTATCCGTAGCGCACAGACTTATGGCACAACCAAGGTTCAGGCGGCTTCCTTGACAAACTTCTACGACATTCATAGCTTCTTGTTATCATTGGCTTGGTCCGTTCGGGACTATCGCTGCGGAGGGCACGGGTAATGTCCGATACGAATAAGAAAAGAACCGGTTGGAAGCAGAAAATTCTCCACGAAATGATCGAGTATTGCATAAATGTCCTGTATCTGACCGTTTTTTTCGGTGTGTTTATTTTGTATCGAAGGTTAATACTGGCCCACTATCAAATCACTTACTTACATTATGGGATTAGCTTGATCAAAGCATTGGTTTTTGCCAAAGTCATTATGGTGGTAAGTGCGTTTCACTTTGGTCGGAAACTTGAAGACGAGCCTTTGGTTTATCCAACGCTATACAAGACAGTTGTGTTTACCGTTTCGATGGCGCTTTTTAGTCTTATCGAATCCACGGTACGCGAATTTCTGCGCGGGAAAGGCCTGGCAGGAGGCTGGGATGAGCTTATGGGCCAGGGCGGCTACGAATGGCTTGCAGGGGCGCTGGTTGTATTTTTCGCTTTTATACCCTTCTTCGCTGCCAAGGAATTAGGGCGGGTGATGGGTGAAGGCAAGATATGGGACGTGTTCTTCCGGAGAAGAATGACCACGGAATCAAGCCTGTCGGGATATAAAAGAGATTCAGAAAACAAAAGAAACAATCCGCAAGGTGGGAAGGATAGCATGTGAAATGAGAATTAACCTTGACCGTATCGTGTCCGGTGAGCAGTGAAGGGCCAATAACAAGGGTCACGAAATATACAGCCCTAGGAAGGCTGGTTTTGATCATTCGGGGGTGCCGTGGGCGGCATGACACTTACGAGTCAGGCACGGTATGAAAACAGCATTACCATCGTATCTCTTTGCAGTTTTCTTCTGGCAATCGTCATTTGCTTGATCTCTATGCGGGCAGTCTCCGCACCGCCCAAACCCCGATAAATCCGGTAGCCGGGATATCCCGTGATGTTCGGGGATCAAATCCTGTAATGCTGTTTCTGCCACGGTCTCCCCGCATCCAACATTACGAATAGTATTCGTTCATCCCGCAGAGGCAGATACCTGGTCGGTTACCTTGATGGGTGTTGGTGATCGACCCTTCACCACGCCGTTCAACACTGTACACCTCTTGCAGTGATAGCGAGGCAGGCAGGCTACACGTTCAGCCTATTTGGCATGAAACGAGCTTTGGAGGGAGCACGGCTGCATCTACCGACCGAGCTGCGCAAGGGCGTTGCGCACCGGGGCACTGGAGATTGCGATCAGCCCCCCGAACGGGCGGTCCAGCTCAAGGATCATATAGAGTGAGCCTGAGGCCGACAGCGCACAGACGAGCAACACGACAATGACCGTCGCATTGCGCGGAGAGAATAGCCCGAAGCTGAAGAAGATGATCACGAGCCAGGACACCAGCATCACGAAGAATGGCATGGGCAACGAGCTGTGCCCTCGCTGTTCGACGAGCAGCCATCGTGCTTCAGCGATGTCGTCGCTCACCTGCAGGGCCCGCGACTGAAGCCAGCGCTGGGCGTCGTTCTGAGGGGAGAGTTGCCGGAGTCTGTCCTGGAGAGTTTCGAGCGCGGCCCTTGGGTCAGTGGCCTCCGTTCCCGTTTGTCCCGTCCTCTCTTTCGGCCAGATCCGCTCTATGGCGGAGGCGACGCTGCGGCGCAGAAGATCGCGGGCTTCCCTGGTCTCCGGTCCATAGTGGGCCATGACGCGGTCGAGCAAGATGATCTTCGAGCCGGTCTGTACGAGCCCGTTGTTCATCGTGTCAAAGTTACCCTTGGCCGAGGCGATCAGCAGCCCAAGGACAAGGGCGGCCAGCGTTGCGATCATACCGATCCCCAGCTTCACGCCATCCTTTGATTCAGCACTCAGGTGGTGTTCAGGTAGCACGGCCCGAAGGACCATGCCGAACAGCATGCCGCCGAAGATGCAACCGAAAGCAATCAAAGAAATTACGAGTGGGCTCACGGTTTACCGCCTTCCCGACTTAAGTTGATTTTCGAGCCAGTCTGTCTCGGTTAGTTGCTCATCGTGTCAAGAGTACCCTTTGCCGAGGCGATCAACGGTCGCGCTTCCCTCTTCGTACCCCTGCCGCACCATCTCATCCATGTCCCGTCGACGATCGAGGGTAGTACTTTCCGTCTTTAGAATGATAACCACTAGGTGGGTATTTGTCTAGAGGGCTTTGGTCCTACACGGACAAAAGAACGCTACCATTTTCAGACTGCGCGGATTATCCCTGTACTTGATGTTAATCACACAAGTGGAAGATTATAAGATAGGGTTGAACGGGTCTGTACGCTCTATTTCTGGTGGTAAAGTGAATCGACTGGCCCTAGCACCAGTGGTAGGTGTTCCAAGCACCCCTGTCAGTCGAAATATTCTTCCTTAACTCGTTAAAATGCAATTGGTCATCGAGTAGAGCCTTACAATCGGTCATCTTAAATAAGAAAGCAGAGCAATCTGTGACTTGTTCGGCCTAGTGCGCATGCAGGGATTCGGAGAGACTTATGAGATTTTGCGGGTTCACGCGAATGGCTCCGCCGCGCGGGCTGTCAATGTCCGCTATGAGAAAAAACGAGATGGACACAACAAGCGGTACAACGAGGAGCAGGAAGGGTACCGCCTTGAAGTCTCGCGCGCTATAGCCGATTAACAGGTTGCAGCAGATGGCGATCGCCGCCATCAGGCTCCATGCCGCGATGGGGATTCGGTTCCACCGGGCAGCCTGTGTGTATCCCTGCGAGTTCAGCACATCGTTCATGCCCGAAACGGCCAAAGCGACAATGGGTGTTGGCTGTGCTGCGGCCGGAGCCTTGACAGCGGACCACAGCTCGGTCTGCAATTGGGCGGTATCGGCGTTGATCTGCGCAAGCCGCTGCTTATCGCGGGTCGTATAGAACAAGACACGCTGATCGAGGTATTTGCCAAGCAACGTACGCACTCTCGCCGCATCGGCGGCAGGCAAGAGATCCACCCGAATGTATTCCGTGCCGATTGCGTTGGCCTCTGCCGCCTCGTAGTTCTTGCGCAGATCATACCGGTTTATGGACATCGAAAAGCTGAATCCGATGATAAGGCCGAGCAGTGTCAGCGTGGCGGCCAGAATAACGCTAAAATCTCCACGTGCGTTTTCTTCCAGCTTCCGCCGCCTTCCGAAAAAGGTCGCCCCAATCCACACCGAGAGACACAGCGTGAAGAAAGAAAGCACGAAAACAAGCAGCGGGTAGTCCAGTAGATTATTCATACGCTATTTCTCCTCGTGTCGTGAATAGTCCCTCAACAAGTGGTGTAAAATCCACTATCGCAACGGGCACCTCTTGGTGATGTTCGTTGAACCGGCTGAGCGCCTGGCGTGGATCTCCAAAGGATGCTTCTCTGTAGCACGTTCTTTCAATTTGTCCCTCAATCACTTCGTGCACGAGATGTTCGTCGTCGACCATTATTAACATATCCTTCGTGTACATTTGATCCCTCTAAAGTTCGGTTGATATCCTGGAAACAATATAGGTACTCTTTGTTGGAATACCACTTCGTGTGGTATTTACGTCACGGCAGGGAGGGCGACCCAGCTTAGATAGAAGTTCAGCAGGACAGCGCAGCCGCGTATAATTTCACGCCTTCTCTGATGGTCCTTCTTCTTTATCATGGCCTCTATTTAATTACAGGCGGTGATGGTGAGGATTTACAAACCCGTCATACCTGAGGAATTATCAGGTGTTGTCGACATCCTTCAGATTGAAAGATCCTTCCTCATACTCCTGCATTCTCAGACCTTGCTTGGAATGCACCAATACACAAGCAGTAATGATCGCAGCAAGGCCAACAAAAGGGCGGGCCGCAATCACGAACCTTGACAAAGTCCGCACAGAGACCCACCCTGAAACATAGGTAACCGGGCGCATTCAAGATACGGTTTTGCGCCCGGTCGAAAAACGAAAGGAGAACAATATGGGAAAAATAATGACGTACGTTGGCAGAATGCCTTTCACCATATTTGCATTGATCACCCTGCTGGCGCTGCTGGCAGGGCCGGCATCCGCGCAGCAGAAGCCGAATATCGTCGTCATCATGGGCGACGATGTTGGTATGTGGAATCTTAGCACCTACCATCGCGGGATGATGGGCGGAAGCACGCCCAACATCGATCGCATCGCCAAGGAGGGCGTACTGTTCACCGACTACTACGCCCAGCAATCGTGCACGGCGGGGCGGGCCGCGTTCATCCTTGGGCAGACCCCATTCCGGACTGGTCTGCTGATGGTCGGTCTTCCGGCCGCCAGACAGGGCCTGCAGGACTCGGACCCGACCATTGCCCAACTGCTCAAACCGCATGGTTACGCCACTGCGCAGATCGGCAAGAACCACCTCGGCGACCGCAACGAGTACCTGCCCACGGTCCACGGCTTCGACGAGTTCTACGGCATGCTCTACCACCTCAACGCCATGGAGGAGCCCTATGCGTATGATTATCCCAAGACCCCCGGGTTCCTTGCACGTTTCGGCCCACGCAATATCCTGGACACCAAGGCGAGCAGTGTAGATGACCCGACCACGGATCCGCGCTGGGGCAGGGTCGGCAAGCAGACTATCGCGGACGCCGGCCCGCTGCCGCCGCACCCGAATATGGACCCGAAGGCCAAGGTCAGCATGGAGGATGTTGACGATGAAAGCGTCCGCCGTTCCCTCGACTTCATGGACCGCTCGGTGAAGACAGGCAAGCCGTTTTTCCTCTGGCACAACCCAACGCGCATGCATGCCTGGACCCATCTCTCTCCAAAATGGGAGAATAAGAGCGGCTACGGCCTCTACGCCGACGGCATGATGGAACTGGACGCGGAAGTCGGCGCCATACTCAAAAAGATTGATGATCTCGGCATCGCCGACAACACCATCGTGATGTTCACCAGCGACAACGGCGCCGAGATCTTCACGTGGCCGGATGGCGGGAACCACCCGTTCCGCGGCGAGAAGGGCGTTACCTACGAGGGCGGCTTTCGCGTGCCCATGGTGGTGAAGTGGCCCGGCGTCATTAAGCCCGGCACCATCATCAACGACATCATGGCGAACGAGGACTGGATGCCGACGCTGCTGGCCGCCGCCGGCGACCCGGACGTGAAAGAGAAACTCCTCAAGGGTATGAATGTCGGCGACAAGACCTTCAAAAACCACCTCGACGGCTATAACTTCATGCCTTTCTTCAAGGGCGAAGTCGCCGCTGGGCCGCGCCACGAGTTCTTCTACTTCGGTTCCGGTGCTGACCTCATGGCCCTGCGTTATGACGACTGGAAGATCAACTTCAAAACCATCAAGGGCAATCTCTTCAACGGTCAGGTGGAAACGACCACCGCTCCCATCGTGACGAACTTGCGCCAGGACCCATGGGAGCGTTACCAAACTGATTCGATGAACTACGGCAAATGGTGGGGCGAAAAATTGTGGACGATGGTGCCCGCCGTCCAGATCGTGGGCGGCTTCCTCCAGACGTTCAAGGAATACCCGCCCAGCCAGGCGAGCGGCGGGCTCACCGTGAGCCAGTTCCTCGAAGGCATCTCGAGAGCGGCCGTCAAATAGCGCAATGTGTTTGACGAAGTCATGAGTTAACACAGCGGGCCGCACCCGTCGCAACAGCGTGTGCGGTCCAAAGCAATGAAACAGCGAAAAGACGCGACGATGAAAACCGCCCGCAATATGGGAAAGCTTTACGGCAGAATTTCATCGGTTTCGTTAACAGTGATACTGTTTCTGGTCATTGCTTCGACTGCGACCGGAACAGGCTTGGCGGTTGCAGCGGATACCGCGTCGCCGGTCTCATCTTCTGCAGACTACACCGGCTCCAAAAGCTGTCGGGAATGCCACGAAAAGTTCTATCAACTCTGGTCGACTTCATTCCACGGCCTGGCCATGCAGCCCTACACGGCGGCCCTGGCCAGGGAAAAGCTCACCCCCCAGAAGGATGACGTGGTGATCGGAAAGCTCAAGTACCGTGCCGATCTCACGAAAGGGGTGGTCACCGAGTCCGGCCCGAAGGGGACGAAGCAGTGTAAGATCGAGCACGTTCTGGGAGGAAAGAACGTCTATTACTTCCTGACGCCTTTCACAAAGGGGAGGCTCCAGACCCTTCCGGTTGCCTATGATGTGAATAAGAAAGAATGGTTCGATACTGCTGCCAGCGGTATGCACCACTTTCCGGGAGGAGAGAGGGGCCAGACTGTCAACTGGAAGGAAGCGCCTTACACCTTCAACACCGCATGCTATAGCTGCCATGTGAGCCAGCTTTCGACAAACTACGATCCTAAAACCGACACATACCATACGGTTTGGGCCGAGCCTGGGATCAATTGTGAGACCTGCCACGGCCCGTCGGCAGAGCACAACAAGATCGCCAAAGCCACTCCGGAGGGACAACCTCTCCCGGAACTCAGGCTCATCAGGACCAAGACCATGACCAAAGACCAGAGGAACGACCTCTGTTCGAGCTGCCATGCGAAGGGAATCTCACTTACTCCTGAATACCGTCCGAAAGAGCGGTTCTTTGACCATTTTGATCTGGTTACTCTGGAAGATGCTGATTTCTACCCTGATGGCCGTGACCTGGGGGAAAACTATACCCTGACGTCGTGGCTCATGAGCCCCTGTTATAAGTCGGGGAAGATCGACTGCATCCAGTGCCATACGTCGAGCGGACGCTACCGTTTCAAGGCCGAGGACAAGGCAAACGAGGCCTGCATGCCCTGCCATGAGACGAAGGTAAAAGACCCAACGACCCATACGCACCACAAAGCTGACGGTCCGGGGAACAAGTGCATCTCCTGTCACATGCCCATGACCTCCTTTGCACGCATGAACCGTACCGACCATTCGATGCTTCCGCCTGCGCCCGCGGCCACTATACAATACAAATCGCCCAATGCCTGCAACCTCTGCCACACTGATAAGGACGCGGCCTGGGCAGACACCTACGTACGCCAATGGCGCACCCGTGATTATCAAGCGCCGTTCCTCAAACGCGCATCGTTCGTCGACGCCGCCCGCAAACGTGACTGGAAGCAACTTCCGGAGATGCTTGCCTATATCCAGACCAAGGACCGTGATGAGGTCTTCGCTACCTCCCTCATCCGGCTTATGAGGATGTCCTCCGACGAACGGATCGCCCCGGTCCTGCTCATTACCGTGAAGGACCCGTCGCCTCTGGTTCGGTCAGCGGCAGTCGAGGCCCTTGCCTTGTGGCCTTCCCGTGAGACTGTTCAGGCGCTGCTTGATGCGACGGGCGATGAGTACCGTCTCGTCCGAACCCGCGCCGCTACCGGGCTGGCAGGCTATCCCGAGGAACGACTCACGGGAGAGGTCAAGACCAGGGTCGAGAAGGCGAACAAAGAATATCTTGCCTTCATCATGGCTCGACCTGACCAGTGGACTTCTCATTACAATATGGGCAATTACCAGCTCGACCGCGGCAAGTTCAAGGAGGCTGTCGCCTCATACAAGAGGGCCCTCAAATTAGAGCCGGGTGCTACCCTGGCCATGGTGAACGCATCTATCGCGTATGCCCGGATGGGGGAAACCAAAAATGCAGAGAAATCCCTGCAACGGGCGCTCAAGACGTCGCCCGATAATGCGGCCGCGAACTTCAATATGGGCCTTGTGAAGGCAGAGAAGAATGAGCCCAAGCAGGCAGAGACGTACCTCAAGAAGGCCATCAAGGCCGATCCCCAGATGGCGCAAGCAGCATATAACCTCTGTGTCATCACCGCGAAGGATCGCATCAATGAAGCGGTGACCTGGTGCCGCAAGGCAGCAGACCTCAGGCCGCAAGAGCCGAGGTATGCTTACACCCTTGCCTTCTATTTGAACCAGAAGGGCGATACGGATAACGCCATCAAGACGCTGAAGGGGATCATACAGAAGCATCCCGAATACCGGGATGCACAGATGCTTCTCGGGGAGATATCGAAAAAGAGCCCAAAACCATAAAGTGACCTTCGGGAAGAAGAGTGATAAGTGATCGGTAAAAGCAGTTGCCTGGTCGCCCAGTATCGGCCCCGACTGGTCGGTGCGGGGGCAGATAGCACTCCTGCTACCGAAGAGTCTCTTTTGAACCTGTGCAACCAAGCGGAAGACGCAAGTATAACCTGCCGACAGAGACTGCTATCTCAGCTTTTCGCCGGGCAGCGCCCGGTTAAGAGCACAGGGCAATATGGTGTCATGGGATGACGCTAAGGACCCTCGCAGTGGCAGTATTTCTCTTGGCCTTCGTTGTGATTGCCAGGGGAGAGCAACCGGCTGAAATATCGTCCGTAAAGGTGAAGCCTCCCTGGCAAGGACCGATCGTCAGCCTCATGGCCAGACTGACCGAGGAGGCAAAGGACACCGGGTCGGAAACGCCGGCCAATCGCGCGCGATTCGAGATCAATGACAACTACCAGAAGAAGGCCCAGTCTGATAAGCCGGGCGGACAGGCTGAACAGAACCAGCAGATCGCACGCATGGACTTCCCTATCACCAACAAATTTACCTTTCGCACCGACATTCCTTACGTCTGGAAGAATGGCGATGCCAACGGACTCGGTGACATTTTTTCGAGGTTGAACTATCGCATCCTGGATAAGTCCGACCTCGACTTTATCGCTTTATGCGACTTCTATTTTCCCACTGGTGCCCAGACGATTACCTCCGGGAAGTGGCAGGTCGGGCCAGGGTTTCAAGTTAACGTCCCAATCACGGCGCTCGGGTCGGTCGTGAAATTCAGGATTCAGGAATTCTTCTCGTACGCAGGAAATACTTCGTATGAAAGGATCAGCTACACGCAGGCGCAGGCCAGATTATACAAAGGGTGGTCTGACAGCTGGTGGACGGAGCTCAGGCTCTACCTGATCGTCAACTGGGTGGCTACAGCCACCACAGAGCGGGGGAACACGGCCTCAAAGCTCGAGCTCGAACTGGGCAGGAAGCTCGGGGAACATCTCCGCTTTTATGTTCGCCCTGGTGTGGGCCTGTGGGGGATCGGACAACCTAACGTGTACGACTGGGCGTTGCGCGCTGGTGTCTACTACCTTTTCTGAGAAACAGGGGGGTTCTCCCTCATTGGACCATCCGGCTCGAACTGACGTTCCTGTTTCCGACTGAGATCAAACGATGGTGACAGAAAAAAGCGCGGCAGAAAAGTCGAACACCCAGGTTGAATCGGTGAGGCTGGGCCTTATCTTACAGATAGAAGACAAAACGATATCGTTGGCACGGGGAGCATAAAATGAAGTGAGAAGAAAATACTCACAATTACGGATGTAAGAATCAAATGCGCGATGGAGGTATCGACATGCGAAGAACGAGGATGGTGCTGCTATTCTCTAAGGACGGCCAACGGAGAGAGGATGACCGATTTCTGACCACTTTTCATTGCATCCAAGGCAGGTGAGAGGACAAAACTGTAAGTAACACGTGAGGGTTTTGAAGGGCTCGGCGGAAGCTTAGTTCGTTTGAAAGGAGGGAAGGAGAAAATGAAACATAGCGTGAAAGTCTGTTCAACATTGTTTGCATTGATTGCTGCGCTGGCGTTGGTCGCAGGGCTGGCCTTCGCGCAGCAGAAGCCCAACATCCTCATTCTCTGGGGCGACGACATCGGCTACTGGAACGCCAGCGCTTACAACCAGGGCATGATGGGCTACAAGACGCCCAACATCGATCGCATCGCGAAGGAAGGCGCGCTGTTCACCGACTGGTACGGTCAGCAGAGCTGCACCGCCGGACGCTCCGCATTCATAACCGGCCAGTCGCCGTTCCGCACCGGCCTGTTGAAGGTTGGCCTGCCCGGCGCCAAGGAAGGGCTTCAGGCGAGAGACGTCACCATCGCCGAACTGCTCAAGGCGCAGGGCTACATGACGGGGCAGTTCGGCAAGAACCACCTCGGCGACCTAGACGAGCACCTGCCCACCGTGCACGGCTTCCACGAGTTCTTTGGTTCGCTCTACCACCTGAATGCCGAGGATGAGCCCGAGCATGAGGACTACTTCAAGGATCCAGCTCTGCGCAAGCGGTACGGCACCCGCGGCGTAATCCACTCCTGGGCCAACCCGGACGGCACGCAGAAGATCGAGAGCACCGGCGCACTCAACAAGAAGCGGATGGAGACGATCGACGACGAGATCACCACGGAGGCAATCCGTTTCATGACAGACGCGAAGAAGGCCGACAAGCCCTTCTTCCTCTGGTGGAATTCCACCCGCATGCACATCTGGACGCGGCTCAAGGAGTCGGCGCGTGGCAAGACGGGCCTTGGCATCTACCCCGACGGCATGGTTGAACACGACGGCCACGTAGGGCAGCTTTTGAAGAAGCTCGACGAACTCGGCATTGCAGACAACACGATTGTCATGTACTCCACTGACAACGGCGCGGAGAAATTTTCGTGGCCCGACGGCGGCACATCGCCCTTCCGCGGCGAGAAGAACACCAACTGGGAAGGTGGCTACCGCGTACCCACGTTCATTCGCTGGCCGGGTGTCATCAAGCCCAGCACCGTGCTCAACGGCGTCTTCGCCCACGAAGATATGCTCCCCACGCTCCTGGCCGCCGCGGGCGTGCCCGACGTGAAGGAGCAACTTAGGAAGGGCATGAAGGTGGGCAACAAGACATTCAAGGTCCACATCGACGGTTACAACCTCACCGACGCGCTCGCCGGCAAGGCGCCCAGCCCGCGCCACGAGTTCTTCTACTTCAACGATGACGGTCAGCTCGTCGCGTTGCGCTACGACCAGTGGAAGATCGTCTTCGCCGAGCAGACCGCGCACGGTGCCGCGGTCTGGCGGAACCCTTTCACGACGCTACGCGCGCCAAAGATCTTCAATGTGCGTTCCGACCCGTTCGAGATCGGAGATCAGGAATCCATGGACTGGACCCACTGGTGGTTGGAGCACATCTTTTTGCTCGTGCCCGCGCAGCAGTATGTGGGGCAATTCATCGGCACGTTCAGGGAATTTCCGCCCAGCCAGAAGGTCGGCACTTTCTCGCTGGATGCCGTGTTGGAGTCGCTGCAAACGCCCGGCCGCAGCGACTGATTGAACGCCGCCGCCCAGCGCGTAGTGATGTGCGATGGGCGGGGTGACAAATGTCCTTATACAGGATGCTTGGCTATCGCTATCGAGAGTCGAGTGGGCCCGGAGACAAGGTATGATACAAAGAAGAAAAAAGGCATTACTTACGTTTATGGCTGCAAGATTCCGGCAAGCGCAGGACGATAGGAGGAAATGAGGACACAGTTGACGGCCAGGTCAAAAGCTGAAGGTGACAGAAAGAAGGCGCGACGGAAAAAGCGAACACCGAGG
>JADGQN010000161.1 GCA_017881765.1 Syntrophobacterales bacterium
GGCGCGCCGAGGCCTGGGCTACGCAGGCGTACCTGGAGGTACGTCGAGTAAGAACAGGCTGAAGGGCAACGAAGGTATACGCTTGAAGACGAATTGCCATAGGGAGGAGGGGATATGCCGCCTGTGATAGATCTGAAGAAGTGTAAAGGCTGTGGCACCTGCGATGCTCACTGCCCCGTGGACGTGATTCTGTTCGACCGGGAGACAAAGATCCCGACGGTCAAATATCCGGACGAGTGCTGGCACTGCGGCTCCTGCCGGCTCGACTGCCCGGTCACGGCAATTACGATCAAATTCGGGCCGGAAATGCTGTACGTATAGGGAGAGTCGGGTGAGCAACGGGCGGGAATCAGGCGGAGTTTCTGACATGCAAACAATGGGCAATGCCTCTACACTCTTTCGCCCCATCAAGCTGAGAAGGGCCTTCGACGAGATCTCAGGGGAGATCAAGCGTCTCATCTTTAAAGGCATCCTGAAACCGGGCGACAGGCTGCCATCTGAATCAGAACTGGCAAGTCATTTTGGCGTGGGCCGGCAAACCATCCGAGAGGCGCTGCGTCTGCTTGAGCTCTCAGGCTTCATCAGCATGCAAAAAGGAGGGGCCGGCGGCCCGCTCGTCGTTGACACCATCTTAAATACGATCAGCAACTCGTTCCTGGATGCCTTCCAGATGGGCCGCATTACGATTGATGAATTGACCTCCGCACGCCTCGCGATTGAAAAAATGGTGCTGGAGAGCCTCTTCGCACATAGTCCGGACGAAGCGGATATACGAGCACTCCGGGAGAATGTGTCACAAGCCAGGAAAAAAGTAGATGCGGGCGTACAAGCGTACGAAGAGAACACACAGTTCCATAAGCTGTTGGCAAGGGCCTCCGGGAACCACCTGTTTCTTATTCTGATGGAGTCTATCATGACCGTGGTCGCTCATTTTCGTAGCATCCTGGGGGTAAACCTGGAGCTTTCAGTCAGGACTATTGCGGCACATGAGCAGATCATTGACGCTGTGACAGCAGGCAATCGCAAAAAAGCGCTCGCTGTTCTCGAAGCGCATCTCACGGAAATCGGCGAACGTTTCAAGGAGCTTGACGGCCTACTTAAACGGGAACATGAAGCTGGATGAACAGCGCCGTGTTATGTGTTGAGTGTTATGTGTTGAGTGTTATGTGTTATGTGATGAGAGTTAAGTGGCGAGTGTCGAATATTCGAACGTAACACGTAACACTCGACACGCGATACCGTTGCATTCTTAAATAAGTGTACGAAGGGGGACGGGTTATGAAATGCACAAAGGGCATTCTTGGTTTGGCTGGCATATTTATGTTCCTCACGGTGATCTCTCCCGTTCCAACGCAGGCAGGGGAATTGATCTCGTTCATCACGCCACCGGCCGGCGGCGGTGCTTACATCACAGGCGCAGGCATCGTGACCGTCACCAACAAGTATCTGACGGACATGAAGCTCGTACATGAAGCCTCGTCAGGGACCATGGATATCGTAAGGCGCATGATGCAGAAGGAGGCAGAAAAAAAGGATGCCTTCGGCATTTTCGGCAGCGTTGACGCCTGGAGGGCATATAGAGGCGAGGGGGAATACACGGGCAAACCCTTCACCGGCCTCAGAGCGGTTGTTTTTAATATGGGGACGGATCTTTACTTCGTCGTTCCCGGCAATTCTCCCATAAAGTCCTACGCGGACGCCAAAGGAAAGCGGATTGCTATGGGCGGTCCGGGCAGCACCGTGGCCAACACTGCGCACTTCCTGCTTGAGCAGCACGGGGTGCAGAAAAAGGACTTCAAACCCTACTACTTTACCTATAAAGAAACCGTCGAAGGTTTTCAGGACGGGAGCCTCGACGGTGGGTTCCTGGCAGGCGGGTTTCCTATCGCTTCTTATAGCGAGCTTGCCGCACGGAATAGCATAAGAATCGTTCCGGTAGACGAGAAAATGTTGAAAAAGATCACCGCTGAACATGCTTACTACTACGCCACGGTCGTTAAGACCGGTTCTTACAAGGGCCTGGAGCACGACACCCCGATTCTCGGATTTGCGACCGCGGTCTGGACGCACGCCGGAGTGAGCAACGATACCGTCTACAAAATCCTGAAGAATCTGTTCGACCACAGGCAGGACTATTATCAGATTCACACTGCGGCTAAAGACATGACGCCCGAGGTTGCTACCAAGGGCATCACGGTTCCCTTTCACCCCGGGGCTGAGAAGTATCTCAAAGAGCAGGGGTGGTTCAAAAAATAAGGGAGGAGGCGCTGCTATGAAATGGCTCAATAGTGCGGTTACCGTTATGATCGTCGGCGCCCTGGCGGGATATTTGGCGCCAACACCCGCGAGAGCGGCAGCTGAGCTGACTCCGTTCTATACCCCGCCCGCCGGTGGCACGGCCTATATGCTCGGAGCAGGAATGGTCAGCGTTACAAACAGGTATATGCCTGACGCTCGCCTGGTCCATGAAGCAGCGACCGGTACGATGGACATGGTCAGGCGCATGATGCAGCGGGAGGCCGCAAAGAAACCGTGCCTTGCCGCATTTGGGAGCCCTGACGCCTGGAAAGCATTCAAGGGGGAGGGGGAATATGCCGGCAAGCCCTTTACCAGCTTGCGCGCCATTGTCTTTTTCAACGCCTCGGACCAGTATTTTATTACCCTTATGAACTCCGGTATTAAATCTTTTGCGGATGCGAAGGGGAAGCGCCTCGGCGTGGGAGGCCCGGGCAGCACGGTCGCCAACAGCGCCCTTCTTTTTCTGGAAGCCCACGGTGTTGCCAAGAAGGATTTCAAACCCTATTATTACAATTATAAAGAGGCAATCGAGGGCATCCAGGACGGAAGCCTCGATGGCGGTTTCGTCGGTGGAGGGTATCCTGTGGCTGCGTACACGGAGCTAGCCGTGAGACACCCCGCACGTATTGTCCCGGTGGATGAAAAGGTGCTGGCGAAGGTGGTCGCCGAGCATCCCTACTATTACGGGACCGTAGTCAAAGCCAATTCATATAAAGGCCTCGACAAGGACACGCTCATATACGGATTTGCCAGTGCCGTTTGGACTTACGCGGACGTCCCTACCGAGTACGTTTACAACTTCCTGAAAACCATGTTTGACCACAAAGCCGACTATTACGCCATTCACTCCTCGGCAAAGGACCTATCGCTCGAGAACGCCCTGAAGGGCATTCCGGTGCCTTTGCATCTCGGCGCGGAGAAGTATTATAAGGAAGTGGGCGTCATAAAAAAATAACCATATACAGGAGAAGCAATGAGTGATCCAATAGAAATAGGTGTAGCTCCGAAACAGGCGAAGCCCTGGACAAACCGCCGCTATCTTATTTTCGTAATTGCGGTTGCCATGGCCCTGTTTCATATGTGGACAGCGGGAATTCGCCCTATGCCGGGCGTTCAGCAGCGCTCCATCCACCTTGCGTTCGCGCTGGCGCTTATCTTTCTGATGTTCCCATTCAAACCAAGAGAGGACGAATCGCAGGAAGCGAAGGTATCCGATGAATTTCGCCCCCTCGTCGTGTTAGACATACTGCTTGTGCTCCTCTCTTTCGGCCTTGGCCTCTACGTCTTTATCGAATGGGAGGCGCTGAGCTTCAGGACCGGCATGCCAAATCTGCTCGACACTATCTGCAGTACGGTCGGGGTACTTCTGGTCCTGGAGGCGACAAGGCGGACCATTGGCTGGTCGATCGTCATCATGGCGCTCGTAGGGTTCGCCTATCTGGCCTTTGGCACGTACCTTCCCTCATATATTGCGCACACCGGGTTCACCTTTGAACAGGTCGTTAACTTCATGTTCTTCAGCACGGAGGGGATCCTGGGACTGCCGCTCGGCGTTTCTTCGACGGTTATCATCGTATTCATCATCTTTGGCGCATTTCTTTTGATATCCGGTGCCGGCAATTTTTTCATAGACATGGGCCTCTCGCTCTTCGGGAAGTACCGCGGCGGCCCGGCTAAAGCCGCTGTGGTGACGAGCTGCGGTTTTGGCATGATGACCGGGAGCCAGGTGGCCAATGTGACCGCCGTCGGCGTGCTCACGATCCCTTTAATGAAACGGGTCGGATACCGGCCCATCGTGGCGGCATCCGTTGAAGCCCTTGCCTCAACAGGCGGTATGCTCGTGCCTCCCGTCATGGGCGCAACGGCCTTCATCATTCCGGAGATGATCGGCGGGACTTACTGGGACGTATGCAAGGCCGCACTTATTCCCGGTCTCCTTTTCTATGTCTCCGTCTATATGATCGTGGAATTGCAAGCCGCCAAGTACGGCCTCGTGGGCCTTCCCAAGTCTGAGCTTCCCAGCATGCGTCACGCCCTCGCCAGCCGGGGCTACATGCTCCTCCCCATTTTTGTTCTTATCTATTGCGTGGCTTGGATGGGCATCTCCACCCAAAAGGCCGGTTTCTTTGCGATCGTCACCTGTATTGCCGCCAGCTGGTTGCGCCGCGAAACGAGAATGACCACCAAAAAAACCGTAAACGCATTGGAGCGGGGCGCAAAAGGAGCCCTCATCGTGGCTGCCTGCTGCGCATCCGCCGGCCTTATTACCGGCACCATCAGCATGACCGGACTGGGCATGCGTTTTTCCGATATCCTCGTTCAGGTGTCTGGCGGCAGCATGTTCGTTCTACTCTTTCTCACCATGATCGCTTCTCTTATCCTCGGGCTACCTCTTCCGCCGGTCACCTGTTACTTGATCCTGGCCGTTTTGGCTGCTCCTGCACTGGTCAAAGCAGGTGTACTTCCGATGGCAGCACATCTCTTCTGCTTCTTCTTTGGCGCGCTCGGAAATATCAGCCCGCCTGTGGCGCCTACATCTTTTGCCGCTGCGGGAATCGCGGAAACAGACCCTGTTAAAACAACCAATCTGACCTTTCTTTACTCGCTGCCATCCTTTCTGGTGCCGTACCTTTACATTTATTCCCCCCAGCTCCTGCTGATGGGTTCGCCCGCTTCACTGATTGCGCCGATCCTTTCCGCGTTTATCGGACTTGCCTGTATGGCCATCATGTTCCACGGCTATCTATTCCGTACCCTGAGCTGGACAGAGCGGACGCTTTACATGATAGCGGGCTTCTTCCTCGTTTACCCGCACTGGGCAACCGATGCTATCGGCTATGTGCTTATCGGCGTCTTGACTCTGTGGCAATGGCCCGCGATAAAGGCGAACAGGGCCAAGAAAAGGGCGGCCGCAGCATGAAACAACGAACCGGTCTATCTAGTCTATCTAGTCGACTTGTCTTTCTACTCTGACAGATGAGACCAAAGAAACCAGATGGACTAAATGGACTAAATAGACCAGGGGACCAGATAGACCGAATACCAGAGGGGGCATACTATGACAATGATCGATGTGCACAATCACCTATATCCGAAACCGTGGATGGACTTTCTCGAGGGCAGAGCGGGCTCCCCTACCATGCGGCGCACAGGCCCGACCAACTTTGTTTTTTCTCATGAAGGCATGCGGCTCGCCACGGTATCCAAGCCGGGCCACTACGAGTGGGAACCGCGTATCAAGGACATGGACGAATACGGCATCGATATCCAGATGGTGAGCCTGACAACCCCCGGCGTAGAGCTGTTTCCCAAGGCCGATGGCATTACCTGGGCAAAAAAAGTGAACGACTATCTGGCTGAAGGGTGCCGGAAATATAAAGGCCGCTTTTATGCGCTGGCCACACTGCCTTACCAGGACGTCAAAGCCTCCCTTAAAGAACTGGAGCGGTGCCACAAAGAACTTGGAGTGAAGGGCATCACGATCTTCTCCAACCTGGCGGGCAAACCCATCTACTTGAAAGAGTTCTTGCCGATCTATGAGGCGGCTGAAAGCCTCGATCTGCCCTTCTTTGTGCACCCTGCCCCGCCCCTGACAACGGACGCAATGAAGAAAGCCCGCATGCCACTGCCGCTCTATGGATTCATTCTTGACACCACCATGGCGGTCACCGGCCTCATCTTTGAAGGGATCGTCGAGCGCTTCCCGAAGCTGAAGATCATCCATGCCCACCTTGGTGGCGTATTTCCGTATATGGTCGGGAGGATCGATGACTGCTTTTACACGTACCAGAAGGATTTTGGCTATTCCCTCTCTCAACCGCCTTCCGCGTACTACAAAAAGAACGTGTGGGTAGACACGATCTCATTTCATCTGCCTTCGATGAAATGCTGCCTCGAATACATGGGCGTGAACCGCCTCCTTATCGGGACCGACTACGCACACCCGATCGGCGGACCGGAAAGGGTTGCCAAGTTCGTCAAGGCGCTGAAGTTGCCCAAAGAGGATAACGAAAAGATTTTCTGGAAGAACGCAGCGAAGCTGTTCAAACTGAAAGTGTGAGAACGGGTCTATCTGGTCTATTTAGTCTATTTGGTCTATCGGTCTGTTTAGTCGTTTAGTCTTTTGGTCTATCTCGTCCGAGACTAGAGAGACCAGACGACCAAATAGACGAGACGGACCGCTTCACTTGAGGAAGCGTGCGCGCAGCTCTTTCATGGACATCGTGGCGAGTTCAGAAATATTAGCTGCACCTATCTCCTTGAGAATTCTCTGCCTCTTCTTGCGATCCCCTATCCTTTCCATTAACAGTTTTCTCAGCCTGCCGACCTTTACCGCGTAACGCGACAGATCCTTCGACAGTTGTCTCTCAATCTCTTCTCGCAGCTTTCGCGCGAGCATTGGCAATGTCCCCGACGTAGAGATCGCTATGATCACAGAACCCTGTGTCACTACGGCAGGCACGATAAAATCGCAAAGGTCGGGACTGTCCGCCACGTTGACCGGAATCTGCTTTTTTCGCGCGTCCTGACTCACCCGCAAGTTTGTCTGTACATCATTTGTAGCAGCAAAGACAAGCGTAGCGCCTTGGAGGTCCGCAGGTTTGTAGCCCCTCTCTGTAAGCTTTATTTTCCTCGTGTCGTGAAGTGCGCTGATGCTCTTGCACGCCTGCGGACAGATTACGTGCACCCTCGCTCCGCACTTGAGAATAGAGCGCACTTTCCTGTCAGCGACGCGGCCACCGCCCACGACGACGCATACTTTTCCACTGAGCTTTAAAAAGAGAGGATAGTAGGACGAGCCGCCGGCGCGTCTCAACGCCGTCTGTCCTGGTAGAGCACCATGAGCGGCAGAGGAATACGCAGCTTGATTGCGCCTTCGTGCGGACACGCTTCAACACAGGCGTTACAGTGCCAGCACTCATCTTTGTAAGTGATGACGGGAATTTCGCCCTTACCCGAGCCGTAGAAAACATCGCTCGGACAGGCATCAGCACACTTGCCGCATCGCTTGCACTCGTCCTTGCTGATCACGGGAGGCATCTCTTACCTCAAATCTCCAATTCCAATATCGAAATTCCAAACAATTTCAAATAATAAACCGCCCCGGCGTAAGCAGCGGCGCATTGTGCGTCATGCCGGACTTGATCCGGCATCCAGTGCAGTTTCTGGATTCCGGCATTCCTTACAGGATGCTTCGCTACCGCCGGAATGACGACAGACGGGATTGGCCCTGCACCCTGGACTCCGGGCCTTGATTGCATCTGTCTCGTCCCTCTCTTCCGTCATCCAAGCGCGACGCGCGGTCTTCCAAGTCATCCACCCGCAGAGCGGGTACCCGGCGTGGCGGTCTTCCCTCTGTCTTTCTCCGGACCCCGGACCCATTCCCCATGACCCTGTCTTCATCGCCGCATCTCCCTCCACTCCATCACCGGCTTCCCATTCACCTTCTTCACCACGAGCAGTTTTTCAAGGAGCGGATTGGTGAACGGGTAGTCCACCCTGTTGTGCTTTCCACGTGTTTCTTTTCGCTCAAGGGCCGCCAGGAACGTAAGCTCCCCAAGCTCGATCAGGTTGAGCACCTCCAGTGCCCGCATCAGTTCGTGGGCATTCCCGGCGATCATGCCGTGATAGGCCTTCTGCCGGAGCCTCAGCAATGCGCTGAGCCCTGCTTCAAGGAAGGTCTTTGATCGCACGGGCCCCGCGTAGTCCCACATGAGCTGCTGGAGGAGCGTATTCGCCTCTTGCCAGTCAGGTCCATCCTGCCTCTCCCTGAGTCTACTGAAAAGGTTCCTATTTTCAGAAGCGCGCGACTCGATCGCGGCGTCGCTCACGTAACCGCGGCCCGCCACATAAGTCGCGGCGCTTTCTCCCGCGATCCAGCCAAAAACTGCAGCACCGGAGATGCCTCCGAAGAACTCGTCACCCGCGGCGAATAATCCCGGCAGCGACGCCTCCGACCGCTCGTTGTAAAGGACCCCTCCCCTCGGAAAAAGCTCGTACTCATAGGTCGTGAACTCTACCGGGTTCTTTCTGATATCGATCCCTTCTTCTTCAAGATGGTTGAGCAACGGCGTATTCGCCTCGTGCCGCAGCCAAAAGAGCATATAGGCCAGCTCTTCGTCAGAGAGACCGTCGCAGTCCATGTAGATCGGTCCCCTGCCCGTTTTCTTGTAATCGATGAAAATATCCTGGTAGACGTCGACAACCGGGTCGCCGTACTTGTTGTTCGGCTTATCGACAAAAGGCCCGACCGGCTTGCCTGAAGGGTCACGGAGTACCCCTGCCCATGTTGCCTTTCCGGCCTTTGCCATATACTTCGGACCGCACCTGATCATCGGTACTTCCATACTCGCCAGCTCTGCTCCGGCCCTGTAAGCCATTGCCCGGCCGTCCCCCACGCAGGTGGGGCAGAGGCGCGTGTTGAACATCCTGGCAGGAGTCGAGGCCGGATAGAGGCGCATCACAGAGCCGGTCCCCACTATCACAGCCTTTGCCTTTATCACAACAAGTTCGTCTTCCTGTGTGTTGACGCCCATGACTCCACCGACCACGCCATTCTCATGAAGGAGGTCGAAGCACATGGTACGATTAAGGATCTCGGCACCGCGCTCTTCGGCCTCACGTGCCAGAATCTTTTTCTGCTCCTTGCCGGCATAATGGAGGTTTGTGAGAACGTCACCGGGGAACCCGTGTCCCGCAAACTCGTACTGTCCGTTATACTTCATCGGGATGCCCCACTGGTGCCAGAGCTTGACAATTTCATGCGATCTTTCAAACCAGGTCTGAACGAAGATACGCGGTCTCAAGCCTCCCTGCTGGCCGCGCTGAAAATCGGCTATTATGGGTTCGATGTCCGGGCCGTGGACCTCGGGGATGTAGCACATGAAATGATCGTTACCCATGCCGCCCGAGCCGCTGTACAGCGCATTCGACTTCTCGGCAACGATGACCTTCGCCCCGCCCTCAGCAGCTCGTATGGCCCCCATGAGGCCTGCAATCCCGCCGCCGATGCAGAGCACGTCCGTCTCAATATGCCGTTCCCTCAAGTCTACCTTGCCCATGACAAAATCATAGTAACGATGAGGCCTTTCTTTGTCAAGAAAAACCAAAAGAAAACTTCAATTCAGACATAACAGCAGGGTGCAGGGCGGGGTTGCCTTCCGGTTTCCCGAGGCGAGGGCGAAAAACGGTGCGGCAAAGGGAGAACCTCGAT
>JADGQN010000526.1 GCA_017881765.1 Syntrophobacterales bacterium
GAGAGACTTCACGGATAATCCGTCCCAGGCACAGCAGGTTGTCCGGGCCGGTCAAGCGATCCTCCTCAGGACATTCTCTTCTTACCACGCGCTCGCCGGTTTACGGCTGGGCTATGCTATAGGCCATCCGGCGCTTCTTTCGCGGCTCCGGCAACATATGGGCCCGTGGCCTCTGAACAGTCTGGCACCAGTTGCCGCACTCGCCTCCCTCAGAGATAAAGGGTATCGAAGGAGAACGGCCGAATATCTGTCCGCGGAAAACACATATACACTGAAGAAGCTTCAGGGGCTGGAGAGGATCAAACCGTTAGCAACGCCCTGGGGTCTCTTCTTACAGGTGCAACCCGCAATCCCTGATCTGAAAAACCTTTTCTTCGCCAGAGGGGTGCTCATCGACGAGCATGGCGATGCGCAGGGTAACCAGTATCTGTCAATGCCCTTCCGGTCCCACCCCGAGAACGCGCACTTCTTTCGGGTCCTGCAGAAGATACTGCGCAATTGATGAACCGTAGGACGTCCGTTTCACTAGGACGACCGTCACGCGAAGCGTGACTAGGACGAGGGACGAAGTACAGCCGACCATGCGATGCGAGTTGCCGTTATCGTCCGAGCGAGCACGGCGAGCGGACGTCCATCGTCCTAGCGAAGCGGTCGTCCTAGCGTCCGCGGACGCGCTCTTCGCTAGACTATCGCGTGTTCCTGGAGAAAGGCGCCGAGCCTTTGTGCGCCCCGCATAAATTCCGGTGTCGAAAAGCCGGGTACCCAGGTTCCGTCGTCCCGGAACAGGTCAGACACAACGAGAAATGCCACACCCCTGACTCCCTTTGCCCGGCAGACCGCATAGAACGACGCTACTTCCATCTCCACTCCCAGCACACCCCTGCGTCTGCATGCATCCAGCTTCTGACGGGTCTCCCTATAGATGGCATCGCAACTCCAGACAATGCCTGTTTCAAATTCCCCGCAATTCAGATACAGGCCCCACTCTTGCGCCCACTCCGAATAGACCACATCCTCTCGATCATCGATGTAGTGATAAGATACACCTTCTTCCCTGAGAGCCCCGGAGGCAACGACGATGTCGCCGACGGAGATATCCGGACTGATGCCGCCCAGGTATCCCCAGAAGCAGAATTCTTGCACACCGAAAGCACAGAGTTCCTCAACGAGGGATGCGATGTTGGGTCCGCCGTACCACGACCTGGTCAGGATTGTCTCCTTGTCGTCGAGTCTATAGATACGGCGAAAAGGGGTCCATGCGTCCAGAAGCCTTGCGCCCGGGTATCGGCAAAGGTACCGGATATCAGCGCCGCTCACCGCGACGATGGCCCGCCTCGGGAGGGCAAGCTCTTCCGTCTTCTTCCCCGTAAAGGTGCGGACTAGATCAGCGGGCTGTAACAGCGGGGGAGAGGAATCAAAGAACTGTCGCATACCAATTAGCGTTCATCGATATGGTTTCGTTGTCTCGCCGTCCTTACAGGATGCTTCCTTACAGGATGCTTCGCTATCGCTATCGCGCTCCTCGACGTACCGACAGGTACGACCGGGTACCCGCTTGCGGGTGGGGCTCCTCGTTGCCGCCTCACTCTATCTTCGAATGCAAATTGGTATTGACAAAGCTTGCCCGGAGCTTTTTATACGTCTCTTGCAGGTGTTCCGAGATCACCTTGGTCTCTCCCAGAATGGGCATGAAGTTCGTGTCACCAAACCAGCGGGGTACCATATGGATATGTATGTGCTCCTCCAACCCGGCGCCCGCGGCCCGGCCCATGTTGATACCAACGTTAAGGCCCTCAGCATCGAGTTCGCGGGTAAGCAGTGCCGAGCATATCTTCACGAGGCCAAGCATATCGAGAAGTTCTTCATCCGTCAACGCTTCGAGTCTTCCTACGTGTCTCGCAGGCACGACCATCACGTGCCCGTTTGCATAAGGGAACTTATTCATGATCACAAAAGCCTTGCCGCGTCTCCCGATTACAAGCGCCTTTTCATCCTCCGCCTTGTCCACACATAAGAAGCACCCGGAGTCACCCACCGACTTGCTACTCCTTATGTACTCCATCCTCCACGGTGCCCATAGACTTTTCATCTTATTCTCCAATGAAAGTATAAGCTTTCCAGGGCTCAGGCAGTACTTTCACGCCCATATTCAGCCTGAGAATGTAAAAGCTGTCAGGTTTTCCCGGTCTCTTGCGCGGATACATGTCACTCTCTTCCGGCAGCTTATCGCCCTTCTTTAAGTTGCAGTATATGCATGAAGTGACTATGTTTGTCCATTCAGTGGTGCCGCCCTTTGACCTCGGAATAATGTGGTCACACGTGAGGAATTTCGGGTCGAACCTCTTTCCACAGTACTGGCACGTATGCTCATCGCGCAACAATAGGTGACGTCTTGAGAATCTGACACCATTCCTGTGATTCCGGACAAATCTGAGAAGTCTCACCACCGCCGGCAGCTTCACGCTCGCTGAAACACTCTTGACTTCCCGGTCGTATTCGGACAAAACCTCAACTTTGTGCAAAAATATGAGGGTAATCGCCTTTTTCCACGGGACGATACCGAGCGGTTCAAAGGTTGCGTTAAGAAGAAGCGTCCGGTCCATAAAGCCACATGACAATATCCTTTTTTAGGCCCATTTGTCAAGGGTCTTGAGGGCTTTCTCTGGATATTCGATATAAGGATCAGGACCGCCGTCCATAACCGGCCGCGAAACGGTTTCGCCTTTCAGCGCACGGTACCGTTCTACCGGGATGCTTGGCG
>JADGQN010000016.1 GCA_017881765.1 Syntrophobacterales bacterium
AGGTTACCTGCTTCTCATCCCCGTATATTTAATGAGTGTGCGGTACACGTCATCAACCGGCCAGATTTCAGTAAGATATATGCTGCAGAGCACGTGGTCGCCACTCTTCTGGATTGGAGTGGTCATCCTGGGCATGGCCATTCCGTTGACTGCGGTAATCGTTAGTTTCTTGACCGGTCTGGAGACGGGCAGCGTGCCTTTCCTCTATGCCGCAATCTTATCCGGATTGATCGGTGACCTTGCCATGCGCTATCTGATACTGCGGTGCGGCTTGTACAGTCCGCTTATTCCATTCTCCAGCTACGAGTGAGAAAGAACGATGGGTGGTACTGGCTTGCGAAGCAGGGCGGATGGGATGGGTTGAATTTGGATGGATATCGAGGCGCGCAAGCGGCGGGAGCCACAGGCGTACTACACGTACGTCGAAGGCTCACACTGCGCAGCTGCAACGAAGAGAGGCGCCAAATTCAACCCAGCCCCTCCCTTACATGCCCAGGTAGGCCTTGCGCACCCCATCATCCGTCGCGAGCTGCTGCGAGGTACCGTGTAGCACGATCTCTCCCAGCCTCATGATATATCCCTCATCGCTCACATCAAGGGCGAGTTCCGAGTTCTGCTCGGAGAGCAGGAGGCTGGTACCCCGCTGCTTGATCTGGACAATCGATTCCATGACCGTCTCGCAAAGGAGAGGGCTTAATCCCAGGGTCGGCTCGTCCATCACCAGCAGGCGGGGCCGGCTCATCAATGCCCTTCCTATGGCAGCCATCTGCTGCTCGCCTCCGCTTAACGTCCCTGCCTGCTGTTTCAACTTTTGCTTCAGGCGCGGAAAAATGGTGAGAACCTCCTCGAGACTCTCCTTGACCTTACCGTGACCCTTCACCAGGTAGGCTCCCATTTCCAGGTTTTCCTGGACGCCCATCTCAGGAAAGAGCCTTCTTTCTTCCGGCACATGAATAACGCCCTTGCGTACGATATGATGGGGTTGAAGACCATCTATCCTCTGGCCATCGAAAAGGACCTCTCCACTGGTTAGCGGGACCAGTCCGCTGAGGGCCCTCAGTGCCGTGCTCTTGCCTGCCCCGTTCGCTCCGAGAAGGCAGACAACTTTCCCTTTCTCAACCTGGAGAGAAATCCCCTTCAGGACTTCCACGGCACCGTATCCCACTTTCATGTTGCGTATTTCAAGAAACACGTGTCCCTCTTTTACATCCAAGGTACGCCTCAATAACGGTGGGATTTGTACTGATCCGCTCAGGCGTACCCTCGGCAATCTTCTGGCCGAAGTTGATGACAACGATGCGATCGCAGAAGCTCATCACCGCTTTCATGTGATGCTCTATGAGAAGAATACTTATACCCTGTGACCGGAGCTGCTTCAGTTTGCCCAGCAGCATCGAGATTTCTTCCTCGTTCAGTCCTGTCAGCGGCTCGTCGAGCAATAATATTTCCACGGGAGACATGATCACCTGGGCAATCCCCAGGAACCGCTGAAGACCGCACGGTAATACATTAACAAGAGTATCCTTCCACTCGGTCAGCCCCATGAATTGCAGCGTATCGACGCTTTTCTCAAACGCCTGCGCCCGCTCCTGCCGATAGGCGCCGGTGTTAAGCAACGCCTGCCAGAAGCCCGTTCTCTCCTCCCTCACGTGTCCCGCCAGCATGCTTTCGAGCACGGTCTGGCCATGAAACAACAAGGTTATCTGAAAAGTTCTTCCTATGCCCTTCTTGGCTATCTGGTCAGGTCTTAAGCCCGTGATATTGTCGCCCTTGAACTTGATCGTACCGCTATTGGGGCGCAGGAAGCCGGTAATGAGATTGAAGATGGTGCTCTTGCCCGCACCGTTGGGGCCTACCAGCCCGACGATCTCTCCCGGCTGGAGTTCTATATCGATACCGTCAACGGCCCTGTTTCCGCCGAAACTCTTGCCCAGGTTGGTTATCTCAATCAGTGCCAATCGATTTCCCTCTTTCTATCACTGGGGCTCACGTCGCCCCCTCCCGCGGCAAAGCCGCCGGGGCCTCCCGCACCCGCAAGCGGGTACCCGGCTCGCCGTGCTCGCTAGATAAATTTCCGCGGGAAGCCTCGCGGAAATTTATTCAGGAATTTCCTTCGCACGCTTACCAAACCTTCAGGAAGGAAGAATATCACCGTGAGCAGCAGTCCCCCCATTATCAAGGAGCGCGCCCCGGGGACGTACACCAGATACTCGTCAAAGACCGTATAGAGCGCCGAACCCAGTAGCGGTCCCAGGACTATTGAACCGACCCCCCCCAGGATGGCAACTATCTGAGCTATTAACGAGTAGTAAAACGTGTATCCCTCCGGGCCGACTGCGCCCAGATAAACACCCATTGCCGCGCCGACCAAACCGGTAAAGAATGCGCTGATCACAAAGGCCTGGACCCGGTATTTCATATAATATATACCAAAGCTCTGCGCGAGGTCGGGCGACGCACCGATATACGAATAGATCCTGCCGATCCGTGATTTCTCCATTCTCCGGAAGGTAAAGCCCGCCAGAGCCAGGATAAAGATAAAGAGATAAAGCCATCCCTGCTTGGTGGAGAACTTGATAAACCATAGGTTATTCGGGATGGGTATGCCGAACAAGCCCTCGCTCGCGCCCAGGTAATCGCTTGCCGCTATCGTCAATCTGACGATCTCGGCAAAAACAAGGCTTATCACGAGAAAATAGAGTCCCTTCAGTCTCAGGATGATGACGCCCACGACCAGGGCGACGAAGGCGCATGTGGCTGCTGATACTATCAGGGCCAGCCAGAAAGGACAATTGAATTTCAGCATGAGCACGGCGGCTGAGTAGCCCCCGATACACAGGAAACCTGCCTGGCCCACGCTGAATTCCCCGACTCTCAGTATGACCAGCCAGCTCATGCCGACAGTGCTCCAGATGGCCCACATGATGCAGATCTGCTGCCATCTGTTTGGAAGAAAACCGAGAGCGAAGGCGAGTAGGCCCAATAGCACTATGGCCAAAAGGACCTTGCCGGCACTGTTAATCCTGGCGATATGCATTACCCTTTGCCTTTGGCCTCAACAGTGGTTCCGAGCAGTCCTGTCGGCTTGAACAGGAGTATGATCATGACTGTCCCGAAACTGAGTAAATGGTGGTATCGTCCGATGAACGAGGCGCCGAAGCTGTCTGAGAGCCCGATGATAAAGGCCGCTATGAAAGCCCCTACGATGCTTCCCATACCTCCCATGGTGATGATCAGAATGGAGGTGCAAAGGGCGCTGATACCCACATAGGGGGACAAATGATAGACGGCCGTTATCTGTATACCGGCGATGACCGCCATTGCGGTGCCGATGCCCATGCTCAGACTCGAAATCAGGTTCACGTTCACGCCCATCAATGAGGCCGCCTCTCGATCCTGGGCCGTGGCGCGTATCGATCTACCCAGCCGGCTATACTTCAGGAAGCAGAAGAGGCCCGCGATAACCACCAAGGCCAACGCGGCGACTGAAAGCCGCTCCATGCTCACGACAGTCCCCCCGATAGTGGTTGTTCCTTTCAGCATGGCGGGCAGACCCCGTATATCCGGACCGAAGAGCAATACAGCTAAACCTTCCAGTACCAGGAGCATCCCCGACATGCAGATTATTGAAGGTTCGATGCGTCCTCCCAGCCTGCGATAGAGCTTTGCTTCAACCAGCATGCCCAATGCGCCGACCAGCAGTACGCTGAGCAGGAGCGCTAACCCATACGGCAGGCCGGCCCTCTCGGAGAAGACGAGGAAAGCGTAAGCGCCCGCCATATAAAAATTGCCATGAGCCAAGTTCACCACGCGCATCACGCTGACCGTGAGGGTGAGCCCCGTGGCGAGGAGCACATAATTCAGAGATAAGGTGATCCAGAATATGAAAATGTCAAACATGGTTTTATACCTTAAAGAAACTCAAGAAAGATCAGTGCCTCAGTGCGTATGTTTGTAAGTACGCTGTCCCTACCGGATGCGTCCTTCCGGGCCGCTTCCTTCCAGGATGCTTCGCTATCGCTATCGCTAATGCTGTCATTCCGAGCGCAGCGAGAAATCTCGATCCCTGCCAGAACTTCAAGATCTCTCCCTTCGGTCGAGATGACAGCGATAGCGAAGCATCCTGGAAGCTCAATGCGTCACCGAACCCACGAAGCGGAGCACTTAGCCTTTGCCCGTCCCTCTATTTAGGGTACTGTCGTGGGGAAGGTCACCACCGGCTTTTGTTCACGCCCCGTTATTTTTGCTATTGACGCATCATAGGTGAGCATCCGCTTGATGCCATACGTTTTGTCTCCGCTGGCGACGCTGGTGCCGTAGAAATGTTCAATCGGCTTTGACTCCAGCGCGCGAACAATATCCTCCGTCTTCACGCTGTTCGCAAGTTTGACAGCGCTGACATACGCAGCAAGATGGTTGCAGCACCACGCAAACGAATCGCCGAAGGTCAGGTCTTTGCCATGCTTATCTTTCCAGGCCTTGCGAATGCGATTTGCCATCTCTTTGAACTTGGGAGACGTTTTGGGGGAATCCCAGGGGGCGCACCCTGAGGTATAGACGTACTGTGCCCCTTCATATCCGGCTATCTTGATGAATTCGTCCACGTCGGTCAAATTGGGGACGGTTACGACAGGGACTTTAAGGCCCATCTCATAGGACTGCTTTGCGATCATTGCCAGATTGGGGACTGTGGCAGAGCAGGCAAAAATAAGGTCCGCCTTTTTAGGCAGCGCAGCGATCTTTGAGAGCCACGGAGTCATATCCTGGGCGGTTATCGGGAACATATCATTATAGACCATCTCCAACCCGTACTTGGTCTGCCATTCCTGGCTCAAGCCCTTTATCTGTTCCAGCATCGTGCGGCCGAGTGTGTCATCTTTGCTTATGAGCGCGTACGTCTTGACGTTCGGCAATGCCGCGGCTTTCAATTTAGGAATATAGACCTTAATGCCTTCAATCTGGGCCCAGCCTAGGTCAAACATTACCGGGTATTTGGGTGAAACCACTTCAATACCTTTCGCTTCCCGTACCATATGGAGAACAGGTATGTTGGCCGTCGTCGCATCGCGCCCTATAATGGTTGCTATGGGCGGCATCCATCCTCCAACCATGGCATTTACCTTTTCCGTGTTGATGAGCCTGTCCGCCGACGCTTTTATCCCGTCAGGAGAGGCCTTATCATCCGATACGATGAACTCTATCTTATAGGTTGTGTCACCCACTGTAAGGCCCCCATCCTTATTCAACAGGTCGGCGTATATCGAGGTCACCTCGGCTTCCGGGATCCCCCAGGGCGACATCGGTCCGCTCAAAGGCAACGACGCTCCTATTTTCAGCACGCCGGTTTTAGTGGCCTTTTTAGCTGGTTCCGCTGCCCACGCGGTTGTAAAGACCATGATTACCAGGGCGAATACCAAACAAATGCCGTAAATCGACCTTTTTGCGTTCATTGTTTGCCTCCTGCTAATAGTTTATTTCGAACCAAACAATATCCTTGGAGCCCTAATATTAAGGTGCATTTGACCTTTCCGTCAAGCAAATTATAACCGATACGCACGGTTATGCCGAGTTGCCTTCAAAAATACGACCCAGCCTTCGGCCGGGTGCCCCGGGCGACAAGGAGGATAGCGATAGCGAAGCATCCTGTAAGGACGGAGGCGTACTATTAGTACGTAGGAGTCGTGCCGACGCAGGCAACGAAGAGGGGTACCCGTGTCCGAACACGGGTCTATGAATGAAGGCAGCTCGGCATCAGCCGCCGGCCATCACGGGAGATATCAGGACGCTATCCTCCTCCTTCAACACCGTTTGCGTCGGATCAGAACAGGAAAAACCATTTACCATCACGATCACGGGGAAACCTTTGGGGAGGCTGAGCATGGCTACAACCTGAGCCGCGGTCGTCCCCTCAGACACCTCCCATTTTTCGCCATGGACGAGTTTCTCCGAAGGGGAGATGCATTGGCGGAGGTAAGGGTGTATCCTCACATCTATTGTCATGATTTCCTCACGCAACTCCACACCTTGATGCGCCCTATCCCTTCCCCAGCGCCTTGAGCACCCTGGCCGGCGTGATGGGAAAATCATCGACCCATAGCCCTATGGCGTTATGCACTGCCGGACCGAGGAGCGCCGGGATTACGGTAGCCACGTCCTCGCCGATGCCAACCAGTCCGTAGGGCCCGTAGCCCATCCCCGTCTCCACCAGAACCGTCTGTATCGGCCCGACATCGAGCATCGTTGCTATCTTGTAGTCGAGAAGGTTTCCGCTGAGCATCACACCGGTGACGGGATCGTAGACGACCTCTTCTGTCAGACCTCTGCTGACCCCCATAATGGTCCCGCCGTACTGCTGCCCCTCGCACGTTTCCCAGCTTATTACCCTGCCCACGTCGTTCACGTTGACCACCTTCGTCACTTCCACCGCGCCCGTCTCCGTGTCGACTTCCACTTCCATGAAATGGGCCTGTCTGCACAACCTGAGCCGCGCGTGAGAGTAAGCCCCCACCTGAACGTGGAAGCTGTAAGCAAAGAGGGGCGGTGTCCATATGGCGCGCGCCATGCCGCCCAGTTCCTCCCGGCTTATCGGCCCCGCAACGCCGGCGATCCCTACGAATTCAGCCAGCGCCATCCTGACCGACGGGTCTGCCTTAGCAAAAATCACGCTCTCCCTGATGTCGAGATCGTCCGGGCTCATGCCGGGGAAAGCAGGAGGGAAGCTGCCGCGCTGGCCTTCACCCCGCGGTTTGGTTGCGGCCTCCAGGATCTGTTGCTTCAAGATCCTGGCTGCGTTGCGGATAGCGGAACCGTTCACGGACATGTTGGTCGACGAATCGGGCGTCATCGCGAAAAAGCCCGGATCCGTGTGAGGCCTGTAGAAGACGTCCTCCATGCGCATGCCCAGTTCGTCGGCTACGATCTGGCAGTAAGTCGTCTCAGCGTTCACGCCGTTGTCGCAGCGCATGCCGAAAAGTGTTGCCGTGGCGTCGGTGCGCTCGATCCGTATGGCCATTTCGCTTGAACCCGCCGAATCCTCCCACTCGTGGGTCCACGTGAAAGCTATGCCGTGCATCCTGCCGCCGGCAAGCTTTCTCTCACCCGGCAGGTGCCATTTGTTATCCCAGTCTATCGCCTTCTTTCCTTTCTCCACGCATTCGGCGAGACTGTCCCTTTTCGGGAAACCCATCTCAACCTTCCGGCTGTCGAGCCAGGCCATATCGCGGCCGTGGCAGCCGTCGTTCTTCAAGGCGACCTCAATCGGGTCAAGTTTCAGCGCGTCAGCAACGTGGTCGAAGATGAGGGTGAAGCTGAGACAGTTCGGGTTCTGTTCGCACCTTGTCGGTACGTTCACCCCCTTGTTTATCTGCACGGCCTGCAGCCTGCCGTATACATTGGGAACTTTCGTGTTCTCCAGAAAGTGGGTCACAAAACCGAAGACGGGAAAGTAATGGTTGGAGAGGATGGCACGTCCTTTCACCGCGAGGATCGTTCCATCCTTTTTTACGCCTACCGTGAAATGGTAGACACCTTCGTCCATCTCGCCCCCGTAAAAATCCTCGCGCCTGTCGAACATCCATTTGACGGGCCTGCCGGTCCGCCTGGCAACGAGAGCGGCACAGTAAGTACCGCCCATGTTCCAGGCCACCTGGCTCCAGCCCCCGAAGCTCGCCCCCTGGTAAAGGCAGTGGAGCTGAATCCTGTTCATGGGAATGCCGCCGAACCAGGTGGAGATGACGCGCTTGCATATATGCGGTCGCTGCTGCTTGACCCACACCTCAGGGTACTCGCCATTCCACCTGACGACCCCGCACGGCCGCTCCGGGCCGATCCACGTGTGAAGGCGCCTCCTCGCCGTGAATTCTACGATCGCATCTGCCTTACCAAGACCTTTCTCCACGTCACCCAATTCTTCAACATCGCGCCAGCCTTGGTTGTACTGGTTGCCGTCAGGGTAGAGTTCGGGGTTCGCCAGAGGTCTGCCCGGTTCCAGCGCCTCTTCCACGTCAAGCACGAATGGCCGTTCCTCCCACTCGACCTCGATCAATCTGAGCGCCTGGCAAGCGATATCTTCCGTGTCCGCTGCCACGGCGGCCCCGACTTCCTCCCCTTGGAAATGGGCTATGTGAGGAAGAACCGCGGCGTGAGAAGGGCCGTGGCCCCCGAGTTCCGCGAACGCGGGCAGCTCAGGGTCGTCGTACCTGAGGACGTATCGGACGCCCGGATACGCTTCTGCTTTGCTCGTGTCCATGCTCCTGATCCGGGCGTGAGCACAGGGAGAGGTGAGGAACCGCATGCAGAGCATGCCGGGAAGCTGCACGTCCATCGTGTAGATCGCTGTTCCGCTCGCCTTCTCATACCCGTCGATACGGCGCACGCCGCGCTTGCCGATATTTTTGTAGTCCGCCAGCGGGTATCGGTCAGCCCTGACGCTGTCCATCCGTTCCCGTATCTCATTCTCTATTTCCTGTTTTCGTTCGTTCATTGTCCTTTTCCCGACTTCCTAGCCCGCAGGGCGATCTCCTTTCTCCCCAGTCGCACAGCCGTGCGACGGTCTTCCGAGTCACGCTCTGCGTGACGGTCGTCCTAGCGAAGCGGTCGTCCTAGCCCGCAAGGGCGGTCGTCCTACGTCCTAGCGTCCCACGTATAGCGGCGCGCTAGCGCGCCGTATAGCCTCCGTCCACGACCAGCTCGGTACCCGTCACGTAACTCGACTCATCCGACGCAAGATACAGAACCGCGTAAGCTATATCCTCCGGCGTACCCAGGCGCCCTATCATGGTAGCGTCCTCGCGGATCTTCCTCGATTCTTCGTAGGTGCACCCGGTATTTTCGGCTGTTTTCCGGATGATGTTCTCGAGCATCGATGTCAAAATAAATCCGGGGTGCACGGAATTGACCCTGACCTTGTAGTCGTGGCCTAACGTGGAGCATTGGAGAGCGGAAGATTTCGTAAACAGCCTCACGCCTCCCTTGCTCGCGGCATAGGCCGATGAATCACCGGCCATACCCACGAGGCCTGCTACAGACGATATATTGACGATTGAGCCGCCCCCGCTCTTCTTCATTGCGCCTATCGCATGCTTCGTGCCGAGGAAAACGCCGTCCAGGTTGACGCTCGTTACCCGGCGCCAGTCTTCGAGCGACATGTCCGCAATCGCTTTGCTTATCAGGATGCCCGCGTTATTGACGAGGACATCCAGCCTTTCGAAGGAGGTTAGGGTCTGCTTGATCACTTCTGCCCAGTCCTGCTCGCTGGTGACGTCGTGTCTCACAAAAATCGCTTCGCTGCCTGCACGCCGTATCTCTTCAACTGTTGCCTTAGGTTCAGACTCAAGGATGTCGGTCAAGACCACCTTGGCCCCCTCTCTTGCCAACAGCAACGCCTGGGCCTTACCCAGCCCGCCCGCCGCGCCGGTTATGATTGCTACTTTGCCCTTTACACGATCCATGCTCTCCTCCTCTATTCTGTATTCTATTTGTGTCCCGCTCTGCGGAGCCCTATGTGACGGGCATACTCTACGGCCTCATTATACTCTTTCACGGAGGGCCTTCGGGAAATTTCCTCGAACCGGAATGCCTGATGGCAGGGATGGTACTGATCCATGATATTCACAAAGGCATCCCGCGATAGCTCTTGCCGGATGAAGTCGAGTACATCTTTCGTGTTTTCTCCATGAGAAGGCATCACGAGGTGTCGGAAGAGCAAGCCCCTTCGGGCAACACCTCTCTCATCCATGACAAGGTCTCCCACCTGCCGCTGCATCTCCTTGAGCACCTCTTTTGCCACGTCCGGATAGTGGGGTGCATTACAGTACCGGTCTGAAAGTCCTCGATCCAAAAACTTGATATCAGGCATATAGATGTCGACGATACCTTCCAGAAGTTTCACGACGTCGGCAGACTCATACCCACCGCAATTGTAGACAAGGGGTATGGAGAGCCCCTGATCGATAGCCAGAGAAAGGCCCCTGAGGATTGCCGGCACATAATGGGTGGGGGTTACAAAATTAATATTATGGCAGCCTCGGCGCTGAAGATCGATCATGGCGGCTGCCAGTTGCTTGTGTGAGTATTGGCGGCCTTCGCCCCCCATGCTGATCTCGTAGTTCTGGCAAAAGAGACACCTGAGGTTACAATGGGTGAGGAAAATGGTGCCGGAGCCCCCGCTTCCTACAAGAGGGGACTCTTCGCCGTAATGGGCGAAGACGCTGGATATGATGAGTTCCGCGGGCGCCTGACAGTAACCGAGAGCGCCTTCCGACCGGTTGACCCGGCACTGGCGCGGGCAGAGCGCGCAGGAGCTAAGCTTCTCCTCTAACCGGCCTGTTCTCTCTTCTAAGCCGGATCTGGATTTCTCCGTAAGGTAGCAAGGAAGAGTGCGCATCTATCCACTTCAAAAATTGATCATTATGCCTTATTATATAGTACATAATCTGTGACCCGGACAGCAAGACTGAGGCTGCGGAATGGTCCGGAGTCCGAAGTCGAGTATCTGAATGACGCACAGCAGGGGGGCATATGACGTACGAATATACCATTGAATTCTTTTCGCTGGAGCGGACATCCCCGGAGGGCGCGGGGCCTGAGGAAACACGCAATATGGTCTATGCGTGCGGCGAAGAGGGGGAATGCGCGATTAAAGATCTCCGCGAGGAGCAGACGGATCTCCTGGAAGGTTTTATGAATGAGATGGGGAGTAAAGGGTGGGAACTCGTCCAGGTTCTGTTTAACCGGAATGGTGCGGTAAGCTTCTGGAAGAGGGCCATCGTGGACCTTGGAAATCAAAACAGGTAAACCGCTCGCTGCACGGGGAGGTAGCTGACCCATGCTTGTAACAACATGGAGAACCGTATTGGGAAAGGGTTTGCAAGGCTTTATGGATCATTACGGGTACATTCCCCGCAGCTTGCCGCGTGTGGCGTCATTCCGGCGAACGCCGGAATCCAGAAACCGGACTGGATGCCCCCGGATCAGAGCCTGCCCTGGAATGTTTGTATCCAGGGTCCGGGGCAGGCTTATCAAGTCCGGCATGACGCAGAATACCCCAGCTTCTTGCGGCGGGGTAGTTTATTGAGATGGAAAGGGTGACGGGGGAGTGAATGCCCTGGAAGCTAAGGTGAAGGGCAGGATCGAACGCGAAGGCCCTCTCACCTTCGAAGCCTTTCTCGACGTCGTTCTGTACGACGAGGAAGAAGGTTACTACAAGGAAGGAAAGCGCCTTCGCAAGGACTATTACACATCTCCGGAAATTCATCCGGTTTTTGGAAAAACAATTGGGGCGTACATTGAGAATATCCGGGTCTCATGCGGCAGAGACAAGGTGACCGTGATTGAACTGGGCGGAGGATCCGGCCTGCTCGCCGACCAGATTGTCTCAGGCGGCGCGCGCCGTGACAGCCTTGACTACTTCGTCGTAGAGAGAGGGAGAAAAAAGAAAGCGGATCACATCGTGTGGGTGAGTGATATTCTGGATCTCGCACCCCGCAAAGGGCTCACCGTTGTTCTAGCCAACGAGTTTTTTGACGCACTTCCCTTCCACCGTCTTGTGAGGACCGATGATGGTCTTGAGGAAATATACGTCGATTTTTCTGATGGGTTTGTAGAGGTATCCGGTCCCTTGAGCCCTCCGGTAGATGCCTTTCTCAGGTCATACCCGCTGGCTCTGAATCCGCACCAAAGCTCAGAGGTGACGACGCGGGCTGCACAGGTGCTCACCCGGCTCAATGGCATCGTTGACGAAGGCCTGTTGCTCGTGCTCGACTACGGGTACCACACCGAGGATCTGGCCTATGGAAGATTCTTTGACGGAAGCGCGATAGGGTACAAGGACTTCATGATTCGGGAAGAGCTGACCAGCGACCTCGGCAGCATCGACATCACGCATCACGTGAACTTTGATCATCTGGGCGCCGTGCTCGGCGGCCTCGGGTGGAGAAAAGCCGGCGAGATCGAGCAGTACCGATTCCTTCTCAATATCGGCATTCTGGAACAGATGATACTGTTGCCGGATGGAGAAAGGACTTCGCCAAAAATGCTGATAAATCCTCAGGGGCTCGGGTCCATGATTTCAGTTCTCGGCTTCACAAAAAATCTGTCCTGTGATGTGGCCGGATTTGGATCGAAAAATTCTTTTCGTGAAGCTGAATAAATATGATTTAATAGATATAATGCCGAATTGCATCTTGTGCGATATACATAGTATCGACTGAAAGGGGGTGACGTCTGATGTCATGCGGAACGAAGGGTTGTGGTGCAGGAAAGAAAGCAACAAAGAAACCGGCGGCAAAAAAGGAAAAAGGTAAGAAGTAACCTGTGAGGAGGGGGAGGATTCATCTCCCCCGTTTTCTTTAATCTATGGAAAGACAAAAACGACTCTTTATTTTAAATGATGACCACGTGCTCAATCGCATCCTGAAGGAGTTCTTCAAAGAGTACGGCATCAAGGTCCATGCGTTCGCCGACGAGATAGACTTTGATGGCGAAATACGGGAGAAGAAGCCCCACGCGATCCTTCTCGATGTGGGGTATTCATCAGCCTCGCCCGCGGAACTGATCGAGAAGATCAAGAAATCGGAAGCCCACATGCCGGTGATTGTCATGGCCGGTATGGAGGACTATGGGCGCGCGCTCGAGTGCCTGAGAGCCGGAGCCTATGCGGTCCTCAAAAAGCCCTTTTCCAGTTATGAAGAGATCTATCACGGCGTGAACAACGCTATGAGTCACTTCATGGAACGGCTGGAAATCCGGGAACTGACGGCGGAGATGGAGAAAAGATTCGAGCATGACAAACTGAACCTTCTCGAGCTGGAATTCGTAAAAAGCCTCCAGCGCATGATCGGGGAAACAGAAGAAGCTGTCACGGTCTTGAAGAACTCATTCACGCTGATCAGGAATTTCCTGAGCTTCGAACTGTTTGCTGCGCTTGTGCCGCAGGCGGATGAGATAGAGATACACGTCTATCCAAATGGGCCGACCAACCCTGCGGTGGCTGAATATGTACCGGGGACGCTCATCAGGAGGATGAGGAAGGCCTTACTCGAAGACAAACAGGTGAAGGTGGTCTTTGAAGGACAGGAGGCGGACGCGCCGTTCGACGCTAATGAAGAATACAAATCGGTGATCGTGGCGCTTGCCACACGGAACAAGACGCACGGCTGTGCCGGCATCTACCGGAGCCGCCCTTTTGATTACTACGAGGAATCCATATTCAAGCGCTTCTGTGCCCATATCTCCTTGACGCTGGAAAAGATAGAGCTTTTCAAAGAGGTCAAAGCTCTGTCCGTACACGACGGCTTGACAGGCCTGTACACGCACCTCTTCATAACGTCAAAACTGACTGATGAGGTGGCCAGATCAACGCGTTACGGTTCCAATCTGTCGATCATGCTTTTTGACCTGGACAATTTCAAGGATGTCAACGATACCTACGGTCACCTCGCTGGAGACACCATACTGAAAGAGGTGGGTCGCATCATGACGGGCAGCTTGCGAAGCCTTGACAGCGTGGGTAGATACGGGGGAGAGGAGTTTCTTGTTATACTGCCGGAGACGGACGGAGACTCGGCGAAAGTTATCGGGGAGCGTCTCAGACGGAAGATAGAGGAGATGGATTTTCTATACGAGGATAACAGCATCAAACTGACCATCTGCGGAGGGCTGGCAGTGCACCGGGAAGCCATGGATGAGAATGGGCTGATCAAGATTGCGGATGACAACCTTTACAAGGCAAAGAGGGAAGGAAAGAACATGGTGTGCTATGACACAAAGTGAAGAGGGCCTTGACCTCCTGAGGTCACTCATACGGATTGATACCTCGAACCCTCCCGGCAACGAAGAAGCCGCGGTCCAGTTTATTGAGGCATGGCTCAGGAAAGAAGGGATCGCGTCAGAGATTTTTTCTCCGGCGCCGCGCCGAGGCAATCTGCTGGCACGGCTTAAGGGCAAGAAAACGGGTGAGCCCATCGTGCTTCTCGGTCACATTGATGTAGTGCCGGCGGCGGAGGCGGGATGGACGGAACCTCCCTTCAGCGGGGCGGTTAGGGACGGCTACCTGTACGGCAGGGGCACGGTTGACATGAAGTCGGACGTGGCTGCGCAGATAATGGCCTTTGCGACCCTCAAGCGAGAAGGTATCACACCTGAAAGGGACATCATCCTTCTCGTTACCTGTGATGAAGAGACGGGCGGCCAGATGGGCGTCGGCTACATGCTGGATGCGGTCGATGAACTCTCCGATGCGGCCTTCGTGCTGAGTGAGGGGGGCTCCATTATCGAAGAAGAGGGCGTCCTGCATGCCCAGGTATCCGTGGCGGAGAAGAAGATATGCCAGTTCATGATCAGGGCCCACGGTACCGGCGGACACGCCTCCATGCCGCACAAAGACAACGCCAACGATAAGATCGTGCGCGCCGCGAACAGGATCGCTTCGCACAACTGGCCAATCAGGCGGAACAGGGTCGCAACGCGATACCTGACCGGGATGCTCAAGGGTAAGAAGTTCAAAGGATTCACATTTTCAACGCTTTCGGACGCGTTGCGCAGGAAAAGTTTTCGCGCTTTTATAGGGGACAACGCGGTTTACAATGCATTGCTGAGGAATACGGCAGCGCTCACTATGCTCAAGAGCGGTGTGAAGGTCAACGTGATACCGACAGAATCGGAAGCCACGTTTGACGCGCGCATCCTGCCCGAAGAGGAGCATGAGCACTTCCTTGCGCAGGTACAAAAAGTGGCCGGCAGGGATGTGGAGGTCGTGCCGCTGTCACGGGGGGATTCGATTCCTTCCAGGTATGATACGGATTTCTTCAAGGCTATACGGCGGGTTGTGAAAGCGCGAAAGGGGAACATCCCCGTGCTTCCCTTTATTACGACGGGAGCCACGGACTTACGCTATTTCAGGGGCATGGGCATAACCGCGTATGGATTTTCTCCGATAATCCTTTCGCGTGAAGAGCACCTGACGATGCACTCCGTCGATGAGCGCATATCGGTGGAGGGCTTCACCGAAGGGCTGGACGCGACCTATGCTATCGTAAAAGAGCTGGCCGCATACAGTCCAGCCGACTGATACCAGCTGACGCCAAGACAGGGTCCAGGGTTCCTTACAGGATGCTTCGCTACCAGGGTCCAGGGTCACGAAGGGCAAATTCCAAATCATAAGGTTCTCACACCCCCACCCACTCCCTTCCCCCTTCGAGGGGGAGGGGCATCGTCGAAAGCGATCTCCCCTCTCCCCTTGAGGGAGAGGGCTGGGGTGAGAGGGCATGCTTCCCTATAGGATGCTGCGCTATCCGGGGTCCAGGAAACAACAACCGTGACACGTGACGGGAATTGATCTGTATACTGTATACGGACTACCGCTTACGTGGTCCGTTGAAATTCTCTTGACAAGGGTCGGGATTTTGTACACAATACCAATAGAAAGTGAATTTGGGAACAAGCTCCAATGAGGCTTAAGTTCTCTCAAATCTTTGGCGTTTGCCAGATGGGGGGCATATGAAAAAGGTAATGCAAGGCAACGAAGCAATCGCGAGAGGCGCCTGGGAAGCTGGGGTGAAGGTGGCTACTGCGTACCCCGGTACTCCGAGCAGTGAGATTCTCCAGGAGATGACGCAATACAAGGAAGTTTACTCAGAGTGGTCTCCCAACGAGAAAGTGGCTGTTGAGGTGGCAGCGGGCGCTGCAGTGGCCGGGGCGCGAGCCATGGCATCGATGAAACATGTCGGATTGAACGTGGCTTCAGATCCATTCATGACGCTCGCTTATACGGGCATCAAAGGCGGGCTTGTGATCGTCGTCTGTGACGACCCGTTCGTGCACAGCTCCCAGAATGAGCAGGACAGCCGCAACTGGGCACGGTTTGCCAAGGTCCCCATGTTTGAACCGGGCGACGCGCAGGAATGCCACGACTTTGTGAAGCTCGCTTTCGATGTCAGCGAGAAGTTTGATACTCCGGTTCTCGTTAAAGGCGAGACGAGGGTATGCCACGCTGACTCGCCGGTCGTGACCGGAGAACGGAAAGAATCGGCAATGCCTCTTGGTCTTGATCCCAAGGTCGCATCGAAGTACGTGATGGTGCCGGCCAACGTACGGGTGAGACGGCCGATCGTTGAAGAGAGGATGAAAAAGCTGGAAGCCTACGCAGACAAGTTCAAGTACAACAAGATGGAGATAAATGACAAAAACATCGGCGTCATCACATCCGGCGCCGCATACATGTACACGAAAGATGTATTCCCGAACTACTCTTACTTGAAGCTGGGGATGGTCTGGCCTCTCCCGAAAAAGATGCTTGCCGAGTTCTTCAAAAAGGTGAAGAAGGTGATCATCGTTGAGGAACTGGACCCGTTCCTGGAAACAGAGATCAAGGCACTCGGTTACAAGGTCTGGCATGGCAAGGACCTCATACCCAACATGTTCGAGCTTACCCCTGAGATCGTCGAGAAATCCCTCAAGGGGAAGGCCTACAAGGCACCGAAAGTCAGGGTGAAACCGGAGGACCTGCCCAGGAGACCGCCGAACATGTGTCCCGGTTGCTCACACAGGGCACTCTTCTACTCCCTCAAAAAGCTGGGCACATTTGTTTTCGGTGACATCGGCTGTTATACCCTCGGCGCAGCGCCCCCGCTCCAGGCGGTGCATAGCTGCGTCTGCATGGGCGCGAGCATCGGCCAGGCCTTCGGCGCGGGCAAAGCCCTTGGCCAGGAGGGACTCGGTAAAGTCTGTGCCGTGATCGGCGACTCAACGTTTCTGCACGGAGGCGTCGCGCCGCTCATGGACACGGTCTATAACAAAGGTTACTCCACAACGATCATCTGCGACAACAGGATCACCGGCATGACGGGCCTTCAGGAACACCCGGGGACGGGCTACACAGCAAAGGGTGAGCCTGCGAATATGGTCAATTACCCGGACCTCGCCAGGGCCATCGGTATCAAGAACGTGCGGACCATCGATCCTTATAACGTCCTCGAGACTATGGGCGTGATCAGGGAAGAGCTGAACAGGGACGAAGCATCGGTAATCGTAACCGAGAATGGCCCCTGCATGCTCCACAGGCGGGAAAAAAGGAAATTCCAGTATCCGTACTACCAGATCGATGTTGATACGTGCAGGGGATGTAAGGCGTGCCTTGAGATCGGATGTCCTGCGATAAGCTGGCAGGAAGTCTCAGAAGCAGACTCCATGACGAAGGACGGCAAGAAGCGGAAGGGCGTCGTCTCGATCAACAAGACGATTTGCCCCGGATGCGGTCTTTGCCAACAGATCTGTAAGTTTGAAGCCATAATCCCGGGCCAGGCGTGAGGAGGTGCGCAATGAAAGAGAATAATAATGTAATCACGAATGTATTGCTCTCAGGTGTCGGTGGTCAAGGTACCATACTCGCCAGCAATATCCTCACGGAGGTCTTCCTCGGGGCAGGCTTTGACGTCAAGAAAAGTGAGGTCCACGGTATGGCCCAGAGAGGCGGGGATGTAACGACCCACTTCAGGTTCGGAAAGAAGGTCTATTCGCCGCTTATCAAGTACGGCGATGTAGACTTCCTGATTTCCTTTGAGGAGCTTGAAGCCCTGAGGTACATCAACTGGATAAAGGACAGCGGCAAGGTGATCATAAACGAGCAGCAGGTTTTGCCGCCGGCGGTGAACCTTGGGCAGGCTGTCTACCCTCCGGACGTCGAGAAGACCTTCAAGAAATTCTTCAAGGAAAATGTTCGCGTGATTAAAGGGCAGGAGATTGCAATTAAGCTTGGTGATGCGCGGGCTGCGAACGTTGTTATGGTCGGTGCTTTTTCCAACTTCTTTAAGTTCAAGGAAGAAACGTGGCTCAACGCGCTCGTTGGGTTGCTCCCGAAAAAGATACACGAACTGAACATCGCGGCTTTCAAGGAAGGAAGAAAGGTCCTCTAGGGGGCCTTTCCCCGATCTCTATCGACAAACCCCCTCATCCTGCCCTCCCCCTCGAAGGGGGGAGGGGACGGGTGGGGGTCGCAAGCGCCATTTTCTAGGTAATCTCCAATTACCAAATTTCACATGGTCTGGAAAAGAGGGTGCCGCCCATTCGCCGCGGTTTGCCGCGTGTGCCGTCATTCCGGCGGACGCCGGAATCCAGAAACCGGACTGGATGCCCCCGGATCAGAGCCTGCCCTGGAATGTTTGTATCCAGGGTCCGGGGCGGGCTTATCAAGTCCGGCATGACGCAGAATACCCCGGTGCTTGCGGCGGGATAGTTTATTACGAGATTTAGATATTGAGATTTGGGATTTGAAGTGCTACATTTCGAGGGGCACAAAGAGAGGGAACTATAAGTATGAAAACAGTTAATCTAAACAACGGCCTGAAATGTCTATTTGAGCAGCGAAAAGGGACTGGTGTTGTCGCCATCCAGGTTTGGGTGAAAGTCGGGAGTAAGTACGAAGCGGATGGCCAGGCCGGGATAACCCACTTTATTGAGCATCTTATTTTTAAGGGCACAGGTGAGGGGCAGGGCTACGAGATCGCCCCGAAGATAGAAGCGCTCGGCGGCAGCATCAACGCGTTCACCTCCTACGACAACACGGTATATCATATCGTGGTCCCCGAAGACGCTTTCGAAATGGGCCTGGAGCTGCTCATTGGCGCAGTAAAAAGCCCACGCTTTCCCGATCGTGAGATTGCAAAAGAGAAGAGCGTCATCATCGAAGAGATCAAGATGGGCGAGGATCACCCGCAACGCAAGCTTTTCAAAGAGCTCTTTTCAATGAGCTACGAGGGGCATCCGTACGGAAGGCCCATCATAGGTTTCGAGCAGACGGTAAGCGGCACTCAACGGCCGGATATCATGACCTATTTCAATGAGCACTATGCTATTGATAACATGGTCGTCGTGGTGATAGGCGACTTTGATGAGGCAAAAGGTAAGAAGCTTCTCGAAGAGGGTTTTTCCGGGCTCGGCGCGCGACCGGTTGCTGCTCAGTCTGCGAGGTCTTCTCGATCCGGAAGAAGCGGAAAGACAAGGCGGATCGAGAAGGATGTGAGAGAGAGCTACCTCGCGCTCTCCTATCCTGTCCCTTCGTTGGTTCACAAAGATATTCCTGCACTGGAGGTTCTCGCAAAGATATTAGGCGACGGCGACAGTTCGCGCCTCCAGGCGGTACTGAAGCACAAGAAGGGGCTTGTTACAAACGCGGGTACGTACCTTTTTACGCCGAAGGAAGATGGTCTCTTTATCGTCCTGGCCACGTTCAACGAGGCAGATCCCGAAGCCGTGGTGAAAGGCCTGGATGCGGAACTCGGGAACATCTCAAAGGGCTCGATTGAAACGTGGGAGATGGAAAAGGCGAAGAACCTGGTGCGCTCATCTCACATCTATGCATCGGAAACAGTGCAGGGGCGGGCCCAGGAAATAGGCTACTACGCCACGATAACGGGTAATGCACGTTTTAGTGATAAGTATTTGAAGGAACTTGACCGGGTGTCGAAGGCGGATGTCAAGCGGGTGCTGAGAACCTATGTGACCGGTCAGGAGAGGAGTCTGGCTGTTCTGGCGCCTAATACCAATTCGCATTCGTGCGGAGACCGAGGCGGCAGCGAGGAGCCGACGCAGGCGTACTATAAGTACGTCGAGAAGAGCGACGCAGCGACAACGAAGGTATACGCATGAAGGCGAATTGGTATAAGCCTAATCCCCATGTCTTTCGGCTGAAGAATGGTCTTACGTGCGTTCTGAACAGGAACGATGCGAGCCCGAGTATTTCGTTCATGATCGGACTCGTTGGCGGCCTGAAAGAGGAGGCTGTCCGCAAGAACGGAAGTTTCAACGTGCTTTCCAGGATGCTGCTAAGAGGTACCGGCAAGAAGGATGCACAGGCCATAGCCCGCCAGATCGATACGCTAGCGGGCTCGATTGAACCCGTTGCGGGAAAAAATGTGTTTGGTCTGTTCGGTACGTTCCTGTCAAAAGACATGAAGCAATCAGTCTCCCTTTTGAAGGAACTCCTTGCGGATGCGGCGATCACCCAAAAAGAACTCACGAAAGTTAAGGAAGACGTGCTGTCCGAGATACGGCAGAAGGAGGACGAGCCCGTCTCTGTCACCTTCAAGACTATGTACGAAGTGCTCTATGAAGGGCATCCTTACGGGAAGGATGTCTCCGGGACGAGCGATGACGTGGAGAAGCTTACCCGGAAGGAGATTGCCGGGCTCTACAAAGCATACGTAAGTCCCGGGTCTGCCGTGCTGGCGATATCAGGGGATATACACCTGAAAGATACGGAAAAGCTGGTCGCGACAGTTTTTTCCCGATGGACGGGCAGGGCACGTACGCTGGAAAAGCTTCCGCACGCCACATTGCGTAAGGAGCGAAAAGTAGAGAGACAGATTTTTCAGACACACATGACCTTTGCTTTCCTCGGGCCGGGTGTCGGGTCAGAAGACAGGTATGCGGCAGAGGTAATGAATGGAGTCCTCTCCGGGATGGGAGGGCGAATTCACAAAAAGTTGAGAGAAGAACGGCCGTACGCGTACGCCGTCACCTTTTTCAACCAGATGGCATACGAGACAGGTGCGCTTGGTATCTACATCGGCACAGACCTGAAGCATGCGCAAGACGTAAGGGCGGTAGTGGCAAATGAAATTGAGGAGATCCGCCGGCATGGCTTTTCCGAGGAGGAGATTGCCATTGGCAGGCGGTACCTCATCGGGAGCCAGCGCACGCGCATGCAGACGAACAGCGCTATTGTCTCCAGCATGTGCCTCGACACCATGTATGGGCTCAAGGCTGACCATTTCAAGCGCTGGCCCGCGCTTATCGATAAGGTGACGAAAGAAGACGTCGACGAAGTCGCACGAAAGTACCTCGTGCTCGACAAGATGGTGACAATCCAGCTCGGACCCACGCCGGACAAGCGATAACACCGCAAGGACATACAAGACTGTCTCACACAGAGTTTACAGAGCTCACAGAGAAAGCAGAAGATTGATCTCACGCCCAGTCGCTCCGCTCCTTCGAGGCCGCAGAGGTCGCAGAGGAAAGACGTGAGGAGAGAAATACGTGAGAGTATGCATGTGCTCGCTCTGAATTCTCGGAGAGAATTCTTCGCATCGCATCGCGCTATCGCGCGAGTAGTCGCTGAAAATCCGATATATGTTGTCTGCCGCTCCGCAGCAGACTAACCTTCACAGCCCGACTGAGATCGTACACCAATTATTACCGTGCCACGCAGTGGCTGACGGTAACATCTGCGTGTGTCCACCCTTCCGGCGATAGCCGGACGGGGGTTGCCCGGTAGCGAAGCATCCTGTAAGGAAATGGTCCTCTCAACCATTCCGGGCAAAAGAATATCACTCTCTCTTTAAGCCTTTCCTCTGTGACCTCTGCGGCCTCTAGCGAAGCGGGCGTGAGATAAGCAGCTGTATTGGCTTTGGCTTTTTCTACGCGAAGAATTCGCGTATGGACTGAACGACGTATTCCTTCTGCGCTGTCTTCAGCTCGGGAAAGACGGGCAGGGCGAAGCTCGTGAGCGATGCTTCCTCGGCGACCGGAAAATCACCCTTCTTGTATCCCAGGTATGCAAAGCACGGCTGAAGATGGAGAGGCAGCGGATAATATATCCCTGTTGCCACGCCCTTCTTCTGAAGGTGTTCGCGCAGCGCGTCCCGTTTCTCTGTTCTGACAACATACTGGTGGAAGATGTGAGAGCCGGGAGGATCCATCTTCGGAAGCTTAAGGGGCAGGTCTTTGAGCTGCCTGTTATAGTAAGTTGCGTTAGCGATGCGCTTCTTGTTCCATGTCTCAAGGTACGGAAACTTCTCGACGAGTGCGCATGCCTTGATCTCATCGAGCCTGCTGTTGATACCCACAAGTTCGTGTAGGTAGGCGGTCCCGCCCATCCCATGGATACGAAGCTTTTTCGCGCGCTCTGCCAGATCATCGCGCTTTGTAAGCACCATCCCGCCTTCGCCTATGCCGCCAAGGTTCTTTGTCGGATAAAAACTGAGCGCAGCTATGTCGCCGAAGTTCCCGCACATGGTGCCCCAGAGGCGCGCGCCAAGTGATTGCGCCATGTCCTCTATGACGGCGAGACCATGTTTATCCGCAATAGCGGAAATGGCCCTTGTATCGCACACCTTGCCGAATAGATGGACAAGCGTTATCGCCTTGGTCTTCGGCGTTAAAGCGCTCCTGATCATGACGGGATCGATGTTCATGTCATCTTCTTCGATATCGACAAAGACAGGCTTTGCGCCGACGAGCAGGATGGAACTGGCCGTGGAAAAGAACGTGTACGGTGTGGTGATAACCTCGTCGCCTTCTTTGATGCCCAGCGCCATGAGACTGAGGATAAGCGCGTCCGTCCCGTTTGCGCACGATATGGCGTGGGGAACGCCTGCGTAGCGGGCTATGGTCTCCTCGAGCGCGGAACAATACTTTCCGAGGATCAGGCGCTGCTCCGATAAGATCTCTTTGAGCTTGCGCAGAAGGGGCCGTTCTACTTTCTTATATTGGGCTTTCAGATCAATCAATGGAACGTTCATTTTATGTAAGATTCTCCATAAGTGTTCAGATATAGGATTTCTTGGAGCGGCTTGCGGGGCTTTGCGTCAGGTGGCGTGTCAAAGTAGCCGAGGGGCGTCATAGAGACGATGCTGTAGCCTTCAGGGACCTTCAAGATCTCTTCCGCTTTAGTCCCGTCAAACAACCCGACATGCACCGTTCCCAGACCGAACTGCCAGGCTGCAAGCGCCAGGTGCTCCATCGCGAGGGCTGTATCGAACATGAACCAATCGCCTCTGTTGGTCGCAGCTTCCCCTTTGTAGAAGCCTGATAATCCTCTCTGGGCCGCTGCGCAGATCACTATCGGTGCATCGAGATATGCCGCCTTTGCGGGATTTGTCGGCCTCAGTGTCTCGGAAAGCTTGGCTTTGGTGCCCTGGTCTTTCACCACGATGAACCGCCAGACCTGCGTGTTGTTCCATGAGGGAGCGAGTCTCGCCGCATCGAGAATCTCCATGAGAATCTCCTCCGGCACCGGTTTGCTTTTGTACTTCCTCACGCTTCGTCTTTCGCGTATGGCTGTGAGCAGTTCCATGGTCTCTCCCTGGACAAAGTTGGTTTGATGATAGGCTGGAGTTTATCACATTCGTGCCCGCATTCTCAATACATCATGAGTTTTTCGTTGCGGAGATTCTACGACATGGGGTAGATTGCACCTTGTGGCACGATTTCACGCATTAAAGGGCAAAGCCCTTATATTCCTCCTTTTCATCTGGTACCTCTGGTTCATGAATTTCATGGCGAGGGCCATTTTATCACCCGTACTCCCGCTGATAGAGGACGAGTTTGGTGTCCTGCACGCGCGGGCAACCAGCATCTTTCTTTTTATCGGGATCGGTTATGCGTTCTCGGTTTTCTTTTCCGGAGTTTATGCCAGAATGTTAGGCCCAAAAAAATCGGTATTCATGTCGCTCACGATTCTCGGGCTCACATTCCTCGCAATCTCACTGGTGAAAACGTTTAATCTCTTTTACCCCATAGGCATTGTACTGGGTCTTGCCACCGGGATGTATCTGCCTGCTGCGATACCGCTATTGACCGAGTATTATGACCAGAGGCAATGGGGGAAAGTGATCGCCATTCATGATTCGGGTGCAGCCCTCAGTATGTCCGCCACCCCTTTCATTGCGCTCATTCTCTTACTTTTTCTGCCATGGCGTGGAATGTTGGTCGTCATCGCCATAGTCTATTTTCTGGCGGCCATCGTCTTTTATGCTGTCTCGGAAGATGCAAACGTGGGGACAAAGATCACGTACTTTCCCAGGCACGTCCTGAAGGCAAAAGCTATCTGGTACCTGGGCGTAATATGGATTTTCATGACAGGCGCTACCATGGGTCTCTATTTCGTGGTCCCGCTTTATCTCGCCAAGGAGCTTTCGCTCAGCATAGAGCATGCCAATGCCGTCTTTGGCGTGTCGAGAATAGGAGCTGCGGTCGTCGGTATAACTGCAGGATTTCTTGTTGACCGGTTCCGTGCGAAGAAGATCCTTTTTGTTCTTGTCTTGGCAACCGGTGTCTTTACCGCATTGGTTGGCGTCAGAGACTTACGATGGATAAAAGTGTTTTTGTTTCTCCAGGCGAGTGTTGCGGCAGGGTTCCCTCCTATCTCGCTGGTTGCGATCTCGAAAATGTTTGAGCGCGAAACGCGAGGACAGGCTGTCGGCCTTATTGTGACGCTCGGTGTGATCGGTACTGCCGTCATCCCTTATTTTCTAGGCCTTTCCGGTGACCTCGTTAGCTTCAGACTGGGATTCTTGCTGCTCGGCATCGTGACCGTGCTCTCCAGCGGTCTTCTCTACTTCGTGAAGGAGTTGGAGTAGCGGTAAGGGAGAAACCGTTGCAGGTTATAGGTTACAAGTTACAGGCAAATGCCTGTTACAAGTTACAGGCAAACGCACGTTAAGGGCTGCAGGTTTCGATTGAACTCGTAACTTGTAACGAGCGTGATGCCGCTCTATCTGTAATGCATGTTGTTTCGCCGGAGCGTACCGTGATACCG
>JADGQN010000527.1 GCA_017881765.1 Syntrophobacterales bacterium
AGCACGAGAGTAATAAAGAATATGAAGGATTCCTTCAGCGTTTCCCTTTCTAATGTAGAACAAAAACCTTTTGGAATCAACAGGTTTGAACGCGGCTAATCAATCCGTCGGTCAACCCCTGAGCCAATCCCATTGAAAATGGCCCCTGACTGAATAACAATATGTAATGAAAAGGTGCGAATTGAGACGGAGGTTGAGGTTAAGAAAAGGACGGGTCGGGAAATCGATTTCGACGGTACGCTGATCGGTGCTTCACCCATTTGCGCCTCCTTACAATAAGGGTTGACAACAATGGTCTCTATGAGGTAAGTAACTATGCGCATTTACACAGAGAACCCGTGTTGAGATTAAAAATAATAGCTGAACATTAAAGGAGCTTGACATGCTTTCCGCGAGAGCCGCTTCACTGAAACCATCGGCAACACTGGCCATCACGGCGAAAGAAAAGGCACTGAGGGCTGAGGGTCTGGATATTGTGGGCTTTGGCGCAGGCGAGCCGGATTTCGACACGCCTACCCACATCAAGAAGGCTGCCATCGATGCCATAATGGACGGCTTCACCAAGTATACACCGGTGGGCGGCATCGATCCGTTGAAGGACGCCATCATAGAAAAATTCAAGAGAGATAATGACCTGGATTACAAGCGTGAAGAGATAGTCGTCAGTTGCGGGGGCAAGCATTCCCTGTATAACCTCTTTCAGGCTATCTTCCAGGAAGGGGACGAGGTCATCATTCCTGTGCCTTACTGGGTTTCCTACCCGTCCATGGTAGAACTTGCCGGCGCAACGCCCGTATTTGTCGAAACCCATGAGGAAGAGGATTATCAGCTGACGGCTGAGATGATCCGGAAGCACCTGACCCCTAAGACGAAGGGGATTGTGCTTAACTATCCGTCAAACCCTGTCGGGTCTGTCTTTTTTACGGAAAATCTCGAAAAAATCGGCAAGCTCGCAGTTGAGCACAACATCTATCTGATCTCAGACGAGATCTACGACAAGATTGCTTACGACGATTACAAGCATACAAGTATCGCGTCTCTCGGCCAGCCTATAAAGGAGATCACGATCATAACCCACGCCGTATCAAAGACCTATGCAATGACCGGGTGGAGAATAGGCTTTGCCGCGGGACCCAAGCACGTTATTCAGGCGATGACAAATATCCAGAGCCAGAGCACCTCCAACCCGACATCGATTTCACAGTGGGCAGCCCTGGCCGCGCTCAGGGGGCCGCAGGATTTCGTGGGCACGATGGTCCAGGAATTCGTAAAGAGGAGGGACGTATTCGTTTCAGGCCTGAGGAGTATAGAGGGAGTGACCTGTTTTAATCCCCAGGGCGCCTTCTACGTCTTCCCCGGTTTCAAAAACCTGCTGGGCAAGGCCTACAAAGGGCGACGCGTGCACAACATCACCGAGTTCGCGGGGGTGCTCCTGGAAGACTTTCATGTCGCTGTTGTGCCGGGCATTGAGTTTGGGAAGGAAGGCTACCTGAGGCTTTCGTTCGCTACGTCCATGGAGAACGTCAAGAAGGGGCTGGAGCGGATCAAGAAGGCGGTCAAAGCGCTGGACTAGCCACAGAGCAGACCGCTTCGCTAGGACGACCGCCCTTCGGGCTCGGACGACCGTCGCACAAATGTGCGACTGGGACGATGGACGAAAAGGCTACGACAAATAAGATTAACAGCGGGATGGAAAACAAAGCAGAGAGTTTTTGTGATGCTTCCGAGTCACGACAAGGGCGTGACGGTCGTCCCTCGTCCTAGCGCAGCGGTCGTCCTAGTCGCACATTCGTGCGACGGTCGTCACTCCACCCGTGGCCGCACGCCGGTGGCGAGGTATCGGTAGTAGTCCTGAAGGATCTCCCTGTGGTCAAACGCAATCTGCTCGGGCAGATTGTCCGGGCCAAAGGCTTCGGCCCGTCGGGCATCGTCTCTCCCCTTTAAAGTCCCTGCGCCTATGCCTATAAAGACAACGGTCACCGTATGAAAACGCGGGTCTCTTCCCGGCTTTGAGTATGTGTAAAACTGCTCCACGAGGGCAACCTCCAGAGACGTCTCTTCGCGGGCTTCCCTCACGGCTGCATCTTCAACGCTCTCGCCGATCTCCACAAAACCACCGGGGAGCGCCCAGCCGGCCGGCTCATTCTTTCTCTCGATGAGCACAATACCGCCCTGATACCGTATGATTATATCCGCCGTCACGTAGGGTGTCTTTAGTTCAGGTCTGCTCATCTTTACAAACTATACCGCACTGTGGTATCTGATGCAATATGGATTTTGACCGGATCATCGATAGCCATACCCACTGGGGCCACTCCTTGAGTATGGGCAGTACAGTGACTACCGGGGAACTCCTGGCGCAGCAAAAAGATTCCGGTGTCACAAACGTTATCCTCATCCCCTTCCCTTCCACTGCCATAGCAAGCAACGAGATCAACATCAAAGTGTTTGAGGAGGCCGGAAAGGTAAGCTCCTTCATACCGTACTTCTATGTCAGAGAGGATTTTCCGCGTATACCGGACGAATACTACGGCGGCAAGTGGCATTGGATGAGGGGCGTGCAGGACGCCGCTTCCAACTACCGCGTGCTCGACGACAGCGAACTTCCGGATCTCATACGCGACCTGATTAAGAGCTTATCCATAAATAATATTCACCGCTTTGATCTTTCTCCAACAGATAATAGCACAGGCCAAGTGGACCAATGCCTCATAGCTCGCCGTTCGTT
>JADGQN010000528.1 GCA_017881765.1 Syntrophobacterales bacterium
GCGACATTGATGGGCTTGCGCAGCGCGCTCCGTTTGGGCATTGCCAGGGCGTAAAGATGGGTTTTCAGTCTTGTTGGATAAACAGAAATTTTGCCGCTGTATTCATGATTCGCGTAGAAATTTGCCCTGGTCTCAAAACTGAGATATCCATCGATCTGACCGTTCAAGACGGCATTCATCGCACCTTCGTCCGTGTCGAACAATGTGTAGTATCCGCCTGCTTCTTTGAGCATATCCACCTGCACAGATCCGCTTTTTACGCCTAGATGCATGTACCGTAACTCATCATCCTCGATTACCTGCATCTGTTGAAGCTGGTCCGTGAGCGAATGTGTGAGAGACGCGATAACAGCGCTTAATGCCAGGCCGCAGATTATCATCCACGTGAGCCCGAGAATCCGTCCCGGCAGCGTCTTGAGGTATATCCCGAAACACAAACCCGAGGCGAGGGTCGAACCAGCCCAGTACACGCCCGCGCCAATGCCTCCGCGGCGCGTTGTTCCGAAATCTTCGGGGTTACGTTTTCTTTCGATAAGCCAGATGAGGATGCCCAGGAGAAAAAGCGTAGCCAGGAGTACAAAAAGCGCCGTGAGGGTTCCCCAGGAAAAGAAGACCGAGATGGCCGCCATCCAGGGATGTTCGTGCTTTGCCTGATAAACGGTCACGACGGCATGACGCCCCTCGCCCAGGGGTGTGGAAAAGTCGAAACGCTTCTCACGGTCAGCGTTGATGAACGTAGTAATGGCTGCCACGTCTATTGTACCTTGCTCAAGGGCGATCATGATGTTGCTTAAGGACATCTCTTTGAAGGTGTAAGATTGCCTCAGTTCCCGAGCAACGAGCCTCCAGAAGTCGACCATCGGGCCGGTCCAATTCCCTTCCTTGTCCTTCATGGTATAGGTTTGATCATACTGGATCGCCACCACCAGTGGTATCTTCGAAGTGGCTTCGGTATTTTCAATGGGGTCCGCCATAGCCGGGCCGGACTGGCCATCCATCAGCATGACCAGCAGCGCGACCATCAGCAGCACGCGGCCTATGATATTCATTTCCTTGCGGCAAGGGCACGACGCCATACTGATCACGCTAACGTTTCCCACGGCCGGCTCCATACCGTCTACTTTCTTCCAGCGGCGCAAGCGGTTTGGCCTTGAGATATTGGCTTAAGTCAAGCTGGTTGATGAGGGCCTCACCCAATGGTCGGTCCATCACCTTCAACAATGCCACGTTGAATGGCTGACGCAGATCGCTGTTCTTGGGCATCGCGAAGGCCCTCCGATACGGCCTTAAGTCAGTAAGATAAATGGAAAGCTTTCCTCGATACCGGGTCTCCGAGAGGAAACGAAGGTAGCCTTCATCGTATAAGAAGCCGTCAATCTTTTTGTGCAGAAGGAATGCCACGCATTCATCCGCGTTATCGCAAGGGATATAATGAGCCCCCAGTTTTTCAATCGTCTGGATCTGCACGGATGCCTTGAAAAGACCAAGGCGCATCTGGCGAAGTTTGCCGCTGGCGAGTGTCCATGCGGAATACTCTTGAGCACCGAGATAATACGTGAGTGACGCAATGACCGCCCCAAAAGTGACTACGCACACAACCATCCAGAAGAGTCCCAGTATCCGCCCCAGGGGAGTTTTCAGGCTGATGCCGAGACATATACCGGAGGCCAGCGTAGAGCCGGCCCAAAAAATGCCCGTTCCGATTCCCCGGCCTGCTCCTTGTCCGAAATATTCCGGATTATCCTTTCGCTCGATCAGCCACGCGATGATGCCGACCAGGACAAGCGCGGCCATGAGCATGAGCACCACCCTGACGGTGGTCCACGAAAAAAAAATCTGGATGACTGATAACCAGGGATGGTCCCAGACCTTGTATCGTGTTGCGACAGCCAGGCGTCCCCCGCCCAGGGGTGTGGAAAGCTCGAAGATATCTTCTCGTGAGGCTGTGACCGCTATGGGAACAGCCGTGATGTCAATAGTGCCCTCTCGAAGCGCCTTGAGAATCTCTTCAAAAGGCATGGGTTTGAAGACGTATGGCCGCTTCAATTCCTGGGTTATGAGATCCCAAAAATCGATATAGCTTTTCAACCAGCGTGGATTTTCATGTTTAACTACGTCGAGTGATGAGGTGGAAAAACCGATAACCAAAGGTTTACCCGGATATGCTTGCCTGGTCTCAACATGTTGCGCCATGGCCCAACCGGCTTGCAGCGTGGACCAAAAGAGCACCAAAAGCCAAATCCTTCGCACGTCAGCCTCGCATTGCGATCAGTGACGACACTTTATACCAAGTGACAATTGCTATTTTCATCCCCATGACCCGGCGATATTCCTGTAACTTTGATTGTTGCACAGACTAGGGATTTAGCTAAGTATTATTGTTTGCCGCCTGCAACAGGCGGCGATGTGCAGACGGAGAAAAAGTCCTTCTAATAACGCTGCAGCAATTTCTGCTTCTTCTGTTGCGGTTCTTCCTTTTGTTTTCCATCCTTGCCATCAGGTTTTTTGCCCTTTGCTTCGTCAAGAAGGATTTGTACTTCGTTCCCTTCCTCGGTGTTGCGCCCGTATTTTGCGGCGGCTTTTTCAAGATAGACCCGTGCCGCGGATGGTCTGCCGATCTCCATGTAGTATCTTCCCAGATACTCGTACCCAAGCCCTTCATCCCCCAACCTGCCCACGACCATACCATACTTCTGATAGATGCTTGGCAGGTTCTCCTTGTATG
>JADGQN010000162.1 GCA_017881765.1 Syntrophobacterales bacterium
AGCCACCCCACCCCTTTCCCTCCCCCCTCCGAGGGGGAGGGCTGGGTGAGGGAGTCCTTCCAGGATGCTGCGTTAACGCTATGGAATTTGGCATTTCCAGTACATGCAATCGCAGACCACCGCCCTCCCGCAAAACATGCGAGAGATAGCCTCTCAGAGTAGGTCATGTAAGAGTCTAACCGGTCTCACTTGCCCGTAAAGACCGGGCTCTTTTTGGCAAAGAAGGCTTCTATTCCCGCGATCGCATCCTGCGAGTGTGCCACCTTCTCGTATTCTTCGAGTTCCACTTTCAATGCCGTGTCGAGGTCGAGTTCGATCCCACGGTTGATCGCCCTCTTGATCGCTTTGAGCGCAAAGGGGCCGTTCGCTGCGATCTTCTTTGCTATTCCGCTAGCCTCTTCCAGGAGCCCTTCCAGGCTGCATACCTTCTGCACGAGCCCGCACTGCTCGGCTTCGACAGCGCCCAGCATGTTGCCTGTGAACATCATCCACTTGGCCGCGCCGATTCCGGCGAGCCGTGAAAGCATCTGGGTACCGCCATATCCCGGCATGAGCCCGAGCTTCGCCTCAGGAAGACCAAACCTTGCGTTCTCGGAAGCGATTCTGATATCACAGGCAAGGGCGAGCTCCAGCCCGCCCCCGAGAGCGTAGCCGTTAATCGCCGCAAGCACGACCTTACTGGAGTTCCTTATTTTAGAAAAGATCTGCTGTCCTTTGGTGATTAAAGCAGTGCGCCCCTCTCCGGCATCCAGAATCTCTTTGACATCAGCTCCGGCCACAAAGGATTTTTGGCCTGCGCCTGTGATCACTACCGCGACAACTTCATCATCCTGTTCCAATTCGGTAAATAGCTCATCGAGCCTCTGCATGATGCTCGATTTCAGGGCGTTGAGGGCCTCTTCCCTGTTGATGGTTACGTACGCAACCCCATCCTCTTTTCTAAAAATCACTTCTTCCGTGTTCATATCCCCTCCTTTCAGGAGCATCGCAAGGCTATCGAATGCGGTCTATCCAGGTTCAACATCCTAAAGTGAGTGATCACACCGCCGAGCCTTGCCGTCATTCCGGCGGACGCCGGAATCCAGATTCTGCAGGGATTTCTGGATCCCGGCCTTCACCGCGGTGACGACGTTTGAGAATACAATTATTTATGCATGTAGGTACTAGCTTCTCTGGTCTATTTAGTGCCCCCGGAACGTGAGATTTACACGCCGGGCGAATTTCGATGCATAACTAGGCGCACCCAAGATCTGTTTTAGCCGGGTACCCGCGACCCGCCAAATCCTCCATTCGCGGGTGGCCCGTACCTGGGGTACGTCGAAGGAGCACGGGCCGAGAGCCAACGAAGTTAGGCGCGAAAGGCGCCCCGTCGTGTGCGACGGCAATCAATCGTCCTGGACTGATGACTCATATTTCTCCTTCGCTTTCTTGAAATTAGGCAGGAGAGCGGTAATAAATAGTATGAACGAAACGCCTATGAACACGGCTGAAATAGGTCGATTGACAAAGATCAGGAAGCTGCCCTTTGAAAGGAGAAGCGATTGGCGTAGGTTTGTTTCGAACATCGGCCCCAGAACGAAGGCAAGAATTAAGGGAGCAGCCTCGAACTCGAATTTCTTAAAGAGGTATCCCAGCAATCCAAAGACCATCATAACCATCACGTCAAAGGTGCTGTTGTTGAGGCTGTAGGAGCCCACGATGCAAAAGAGTAGAATGAGCGGAAAAAGGATCCGGTAAGGTACCTTTAGCACCTGCACCCAGAGGGGTATCAGGGGAAGATTAAGTATCAGGAGCATCACGTTGCCAATATACATACTGCTGATCACACCCCAGAAAAGGTCTGCGTGATCCTTCACGAGGAAAGGTCCCGGTCGCATTCCGTGAATCAAGAGAGCGCCGAACATCAATGCCATCGTAATGTTAGAAGGGATCCCAAGAGTAAAGAGAGGGATAAAGCCTCCCGATGTGGCAGAATTATTCGCCGACTCCGGCCCTGCAACGCCTTCGATTGCACCTTTGCCAAACTCTTCCGGGTGCTTCGATATGCGCTTTTCGAGGCCATACGACAAGAACGAAGCAATCACGGGATTTCCGCCGGGCAGGATGCCCAGGAAGAATCCCAGAACAGTGCCCCTGACGATAGGCCATATGGAACGCATCCAGTCAGAGAGATTAGGGAAAAAGCTCTTTATCTTTGTCTTGAGAATGTCAGTGCTTTCTGTCTTCTCGATGTTCATCAGAACTTCGGAAATACCAAAGAGACCCATCGCGACCGGCACCAGACCAACCCCATCCCAGAGCTCCATGATATCAAAAGTCATCCTCGGTGATGCCTGGATGGAATCGAGACCGACGCAACTGAGAATCAGGCCGAACGCGCCCATCATAAGCGCTTTTACGATAGAGCCGCGCGAAAGGTAGGTGACAAGGGTCAGCCCGAGAAGAAGAAGTCCGAAATATTCAGGGGAACCGAACCGTAATGCAAACCGGGCGAGGGGCGCTGCAAAGATCATAAGCCCCACTATGCCCAGTGTTCCCGCAATGAAGGAGCCAAAGGCAGCGATGCCCAGGGCTGCCCCTGCCCTTCCCCGCTTTGCCATCTCGTAACCGTCCAGGCACGTGACGACTGATGCAGCCTCTCCGGGGATATTGACCAGGATGGAAGTTGTCGACCCTCCGTACATGGCACCGTAATAAATCCCGGCCAGCATAATGATGGCGGATGTGGGCGACATATGAAACGTTGCGGGTAAAAGCATGGAGATCGTTCCAATGGGTCCTATGCCGGGGAGGACCCCTATCAACGTTCCCAGCACCGTGCCAAAGAAACAGAATAATAGGTTCATGGGCTGAAGCGCAACCGTGAACCCGTAGAAGAGATTGTGAAGAATATCCATCGATTCTCTCCCTTACTGTAGCATCCCTGCCCTAAAGGCCGAATATACCTTTTGGTAACTTGACGTCGAGCAGCACAGAAAAGATCACGTAACTTATTACTGTAATCGCCAGAGCGCTGGCCACGTCAATCCATACCTTCGATCTCACCCCGATAAAGAGCAAGAATCCGATAAGCATGAATGTCGTGATAAGGTACCCTGTAATGGGCAAGAGGATAGGATACATAAAAAGTGAGAGCAGAACCCAGATGACCCTGAGCCAGTCCAGGCCCCTCCACAGATCCACGAGCTTTCCCTCCCATTTCTTCCTAAGGCTCGTCGTCACTACGAGGATGATTGAGAGCGTGCCCAGGACAACTGCCGACCAGAAGGGAAGGAAACCGGGACCAGGAGAATGAAGGGAGCCAAGATCACTCTTGACGGACTGAACAACAACAAATAATGAAATGGCCAGCCAAAAAAGGCCTGCCAACAGGTCACGGCGATTCATAGCGAGTTGCTCCCCTGTATCGGTTTTACAAAAACTTTTCGCATCCGGCCTACCGAAACCGGGCAGATCATGCTCCGACATCTTTTCGTAAAGGAGGTCGAACTCCGGCGCCTCGAGGGGTTTGTCATCAACCCCCTTATCTACCGGTCCGCCCCCTTCAGGGCTGGGTTCGTGTCGTTCAATGGTAGGCTCACTACGTAACAAGTATTCGGGGCTATGTCAAGCAGAAAATAAGGCCCCGGCATCTCCTTGCCTTTGTTCATGGTGCTGGGTTAGATTGACGCATGGAACACCATGCGGAGCTAAAGGGCAGAGCACTTGTAGTCCTTTCTCTTCTCTGGTTTCTTTGGTTCATCAACCTCGGCGCGAGGGCCATGTTCTCGCCCATCCTGCCGTTGATTGAAGATGAGTTCGTCATCTCTCACGCACGGGCGAGCGGCATCTTCACGGTCCAGTCCATCGGGTACGCCATCTCGCTTTTCTTCTCCGGCATTTACTCCGGCAGGCTGGGCTACAAAAAATGCATCGCCCTCTCCCTCGCGGTCTCGTCCGGGCTCCTCTTTCTGATCCCTTTCGTGAAGACATTCTCGACTCTGATGATTTTTTCGTTCATCCTCGGGTTCTCAATCGGCACCTATCTGCCGTCAGTCCTCCCGCTTATCACCGAATATTTTGCTGAAAAACACTGGGGCAAATCGATCGCAATTCATGACTCTGCTGCCTCCGTCAGCATATTCTGTATCCCGTTTATAGTGCTTTTTCTTCTCCACTTCTTCGTGTGGAGAGGAATCTTTACCGTAATGGCGGTTGTTTTCCTCATGAGTGCAATAGTTTTCTTTCTGGTAAGTGACGAGTTGAAGATCACGCATTCCCGAAAGACCATGCGCGGCGACCTTCTCAAGACACGAGCCCTCTGGATCCTGGGGATACTCTGGATATTTGCTTCAGGAGCGTACTGGGGAGTCTACTTCGCGATCCCTCTTTTTCTTACGAAGGAGCTCTCGTTGAGCATCGGCTATGCAACCACCGTCCTGGGGATATCACGGCTGGGAGGGATTGCCGTGGCAATCATGTGCGGTGTGCTCGTTGACAGATTCAGCCTGCGAAAGATCACGTTTACCATGTTGCTGTTTACAGGCCTTTTCACCATCCTGGTCGGAGTGGCCTCAGTCAGGTTCATGGCGATATTTCTCTTTTTTCAGGTGATCTTTGTGACCGGTTTTTTTCCTATGGGACTTGTCTCCATCGCTAGAACCTTCGACAGAGAAACGCGGGGTATGGCCACGGGGTCTGTCCTGATTCTCAGCGTCCTGTTCGGAAGCGGTCTTATTCCCTATCTGCTGGGGCTTTCCGGCGACCTCATCGGTTTCAGGTTCGGCATCGTGCTCCTTGGCATCATGGTTACTGCTTCGAGTCCACTTATATTCTGCTTGAAGGAGCTTGAGTAATACCAAGCTGCCTTCATTCATATAGCTTCGTTGCCTGCGTCGGCACGACTCCGACGTACTATAAGTACGCCTCCGTCGCTATCCTCCTGGTCGCCTCGCTCTATTTTTGAATGCAGCTTGGTATAACTTCTATCGCACGAAGAAAAGGCCACCGGCTGGGTCCGGCCGGTGGCCTTCACACCGTTGGTTAGAAATAGACGCTTACCGTTTGTCCCATGGAGGGGCAAGAATGACCTTGATCTTCGTGGCATTGGGCGGCCATATAAGCACATTCTTCCCGTTCTGCCACTGCCTCAAACCATAGTCGATAACGGCGGTGCCATTCGCCCTGAACTTAATCGGACCCCTTATCGTCATCATATCTGTCTTTGCGATGGCATCCCTGATTTTCTGCCTGTCCAGGGTGCCCGCTCTCTCAATCGCATTTGCCAATACCTGTACGGCCGCATACCCGGCGCCCACGGGAATGCCGATATTCTCAATTCCGGGGTTGGCTGCCTTATAGGCATCAACCAGTTTCTTGTTACCCGGATACGTCATCGACTCATCCCAGTTGCCGTCTGATATGATGTAGGCCGCATCCTTGCCCATGTTCTCCCAGTACGTGCTGAGGTCGGGCCCCCTGATCAGGCAGGTCACCTTAGGCGCATAATTAAGCTCTTTCATCTGCTTCACGATAGTCAGCGACTGCGGCGGCGCGGGCACGCTGAAGACCGCATCTGCGCCGGCCGACTTGAGCGCAAGGATTGCAGAGGCGAAATCGTTTGTCGGAGGAGCGTACTTCTGGTCGACCACGATCTGGTAGCCCCTTTGCTTCGCCATCTCTCTCACGTACTTGCCACACTCGTTTCCCCAATCGACATTCAGTTCAAGATGGCCTATCTTTTTCGGCCTCTGATCGGCCGGTATGGAATCGAGAAGGTCAAAAAAGGCCTTGACCTGGTCATGCGACATGGAAAACGGCGCAAAGACCCATTTGTAGCCGGAATTGAAAGGAGCCTCTACCGCAATGGTGACACCGACCCAAGGCACCTTGTTCTTCTCCGCGGCGGCCATGCCCACGACGTTCAGGTCACTGGAAAATCCGCTGAGGTAGGCGACCACCTTGTCGACCGAGTTGAGTTTGTCCAGCCTCGTCGCCGTCTTGACCGGGTCGGATTCATCATCGACGATCATCACGTCGAGAGGGAGCCTCTTTCCATACGCCTTGACCATGACGCCGCCCGCATCATTGATGTCCTTCGCGGCAAGATCGTATCCAGCCTTCACGTCCTTGCCTCCGGCCGCCATACGCCCGGTAAGCGCAACCACCGCGCCGACCTTGATCCCCGCAGGTGCGGCGGGTGCCGCGGCCATCACCGGCGATGCGACCAGCCCGAACGCGATGATGGCAATCCCGGCAGCCAACAACAAACATCTTAAACACCTTGCCTGCTTCATTGGTACCTCCTTTAGTAGTTAATTACTGTATGTCACCGTTTCTATCTTCCATCTTCCTAGTCGCCGGGTACCCGCTTGCGGGTGGGTGCGACGGTCGTCCCAGTCACGCTGTGCGTGACGGCCGTCCTAGCGATAGCGGTCGTCCTACGTCCTAGCGGAGCGGTCTTTCTTCCGGACTATCCCCGCTATACCTACCAGCCCCTTTGGCAGGAAGAGCACCGTGACGATAAATACTATCCCGAAGATCAGCACGTTCACCTGTCCCAGGCTTGCGGCAAAAAGCTCCTTCAACAGCACAAAGACGACTGCTCCGACAACCGGACCGACAACCGTGCCCGCCCCGCCTATGAAGGCGATCAGCAGGGGATCGAAGGACCAGCCTAATTCAAAGGGGGCGTAGTGGTAATACGTGCCGCAGTAGAAGGCGAAGATCCCTCCGGCAAACCCGGCGATCACGGTGCTGATGCTCATCGCTACGACTTTGTATTTGAAGGTGTTGATGCCTATCGCTTCGGCCGCCTCCTCGTCCTCACGCACGGAGACCAGGGCAAGCCCCAGCTTTGAACGGGAAAGCGCATAGACAGCCGCCACCGTAGCCACCCCGACCCCAAATGCAAGATAGTAGATGGTCAGGAGGCTATACTCCTTCAGGCACGCTTCGGTAATGAAACTGACGCCGGGGAGCAGGTTCTGCACCGTGATGAGCGCGATCATGGCAAGGGCAAGAGTGCCTATGGAAAAATAATGTCCCTTCATCTTGAAGGAAGGGAACCCTATGGCAAAGGCCAGAATGAGGGATGCCAGAGCCCCGGCCGGAAGAGCAAGGTAGTAGGAAACGCCTCCCAGCCAGAGGTAGCGGAACGTGAGCGCACCGGCCCCGAAGAATGTGGCGTGACCAAGACTGATCTGGCCGCAGTAACCGCCCAGAATGTTCCAGCTGTGCGAAAGTGTGGCATAGAGGCAGATAAGGATCAGGAGATTAAGCAGATACTCGCTCTTGATGAGGAGCGGCGCGAAAATCATCAGGAGCACAAAGCTTGCTATCCCCAACTTACTCTTCAAGCCTTCCGCCCTCCTATCCCTTGAGGCCTGAACATGAGAACAAGCACGAAGAGAACAAGCCCGACAACCTCTCTGTACGCGACACCCACAAGGAAAACACTTGCAGCTTCCACCACACCGAGCAGGAGCCCTCCAAAGAGCACGCCCCTCAGGCTTCCCACACCGGCAAGTATCAGCACGATCAGCGCCTTGTTCGTCAGGTCGAAGGAGACCATAGGGTTGAACGTCTGTAAAGCGATTACGACACCTGGAAATCCTGCCAGCGCTACACCGATGGCAAATGATACCAAACAGGCCCTGCTCGTGTTTATCCCCATCCACGATGCCGCCTCATAGTCCTGTGACACGGCCCTGATCGCCTTGCCGAAGTAAGTTCGTGTCAGGAACAGGTGGACCGCAAAGACCACGATTATGGCGAGGAACACCGTTGCAAGCCCGATGTAGGGTAAGCGCACACCGAGAAGGTCGATTACCTTCCCTGTATAACTTGTCGCAACAGCGCGCTCATCGGCCGTCCAGAGCATTGTTGCCGCGTTAGAGCAGATAAGCAGAATGCCGAAGGAGATGAGCAGCGAATTTTTGAGCTTCTCCGTTTCCGGCAGCGCGAGCAGGCGTTGAAACAGCCCCATGAACAATATCCACCCAATCACGAAGAAGGTCGGGATCACGAGGATGAGCGATAGGAAGGGGTCGAAATGAAGGTAGTAACAGACCCAAAGCACGGTGTATGACGCAAGCATGATGAGGGCACCGTGGGCCACATTCAAATAGTTCATCACACCGAAGACCAGCGAAAGCCCCAGCGCGACAAGCCCGTATAATGCACCGCTGAAGACGCCATAGCTCAGAATCTGTAAGAGGGCTCCCATTCTTATCCTATAGCCAGATATGCGCTCTTGATCGCTTCGCTGGCGAGAAGCTCTTTCCCCGCGCCTTCCATGGTTATGCGACCGTTTTCTATCACGTAGGCTCTATCCGCGACTTCAAGGGCCAACCGGACGTTCTGCTCCACCACAAGGATGGTCACGTTCCTCGACTTGTTTATCTCCCTGAGCGTCTTATAAATATTCTTCACTATGATCGGGGCCAGCCCCAGCGAAAGCTCATCCACGAGGAGCAGCTTGGGATCAGACATCAGTGCTCGCGCTATCGCCAGCATCTGCTGCTCTCCGCCGCTCAGGGTGCCGGCAAGCTGGCTTATGCGCTGTTTCAGCACGGGAAACATCTGAAAAACCCACTCGAGATGTTCCTCTTTTACTTTTCGCGCCCTACCGATGTAGCCGCCAAGCTCCAGATTCTCCAGGATGGTCATGTCTCGAAAAAGCCTTCTCCCTTCGGGCACCAAGGATACGCCGAGTTCAACTACCTTATGCGCATCCACCGTATCCGACCTGGTGCCTTCGACGGTTATCGTTCCCTTCCGAGGCTTCTGCACACCGGAGAGGGTCCGCAGCACGGTCGACTTGCCCGCCCCGTTGGAACCGACCAGGGCGACCATCTCGCCCTTCCGGACGCTGAATGAGACACCCCAGAGCGCCTGGATGTCTCCGTAGGTTACGTCAACATCCCTGACCTCAAGCATGGAAGTCTTCTCCTAAGTAAGCCTCGATAACCATCCGATCGGTTATTGCTCCTTGCGGCGAACCCTCGAATATCTTCTGGCCGGAACTGAGCACCATCACCTTGCTCGAAACGCCGAGGATGACCCTTATCACGTGCTCGACGATCATCATCGTGATACCGAGCTCCTTTATCCTTGAGACCAGAGCGAGGGCTTCTTCCACCTCCACATGGTTCAGTCCCGCAAAAACCTCATCAAGGAGCAGGAGCTTCGGTCTCGTCGCCAGCGCCCGCGCTATCTCGAGCCTTTTTCTATCGATGAGATTCAGGTGTTGGGCGGCGATGTCTTGTTTCTTGCTGATCCCGGTAAAGCCGAGTATCTCCTCAGCCTCTTTTTTCGCCTCCCGCATATTGCGCGCAGGCTCTCTTCCGTATGCTCTCCCTGCCATAACGTTTTCCAGCGCGGTCAAACGGACAAAAGGTTTGACGAGCTGAA
>JADGQN010000163.1 GCA_017881765.1 Syntrophobacterales bacterium
TGCCGTGGCAAGGAGGTGAGCTATGAGGCTCCGTGAAGCGCTCGAAGAGTATCTCAAGGTGCGTCGTGCCCTTGGGTTCATCCTTGCTGAGCCATCCCGTTTGCTTCATAAGTTTGTCGCCTACGCCGAGCAAGAGGGTGCCTCTTTCATCACCACGGATCTCGCCTTGCGGTGGGCCGTGCAGCCAGACCGCGAGCCGGCACAACGAGCCCGCTACCTCTCCGTGGTAAGGAAGTTTGCCTGTTACGTGAGTGCATCTGATGCGAGGACCGAGATTCCTCCTCACGGCCTTCTTCCTCATCGCTATCGCCGCGTGCAGCCCTACCTATATACCGACGAGGAGATAGCCCGTTTGGTCAGGGCGGCCAAGAGGCTCCCCGCGCCCCTGGGACTAAGGGCAGCGACGTACGCCACCTTGTTGGGGCTGCTTGCGGTCACCGGCATGCGGGTGAGCGAGCCCGTCGGCCTTAACCGCGACGACGTCGATCTCAGCCGGGGGATACTCACTGTCCGTCGCACCAAGTTCGGCAAGTCGCGAATACTCCCTCTCCATGCCTCCACCCTGGAAGCGCTCCGGCGCTATGTTGACCTCCGTGATCGGCTTTTCCCGAGAGTAGGAAGCTTCTTTGTGAACGAGCGCGGCAGCCGATTGACCGTATCTATCGTTGAGACAACCTTTGTAAAACTATCACGGCAGACAGGCCTGCGGAGGCCGGGGGAGAGCCATGGTCCGAGGATCCATGATCTTCGGCACCGATTCGCCGTTCAGACGTTGCTACGGTGGTATCGGCAAAACATCGACGTCGAGCGGCACTTGCCGGAACTGAGCGCGTATCTCGGCCATGTTCATGTCGCCGACACGTACTGGTACATCTCAGCCGTCCCGGAGCTCCTTAAGCTGGCTACCCTGCGTCTGGAGCGGAGAGGGAAGGTACGATGAAGACCGACGCCGAATTCCCCTCCCTGCTCCACGCGTTCTTCACTGACCGCCTCATGCGCCAGCGGCAGGCAAGCCATCATACGATCGCGAGCTATCGCGACACCTTCCGTATGCTGCTTGCGTTTGCAGGGCAACGTCTCAAGAAAGCGCCATCGGCGTTGCGCCTCGAAGATCTTGATACCCCCTTCATCGGCGCCTTCCTCGACCATCTCGAAAAAGAGCGCGGCAACGCCGCCCGCAGCAGAAATACCCGGCTGGCGGCGCTCCATTCGTTCTTCCGCTATGTCGCCCTCCATGACCCGGTCCACGGCGCCTTGGCCCAACGCGTCCTCGCGATACCGGCAAAGCGTTACCATCGAAGACAGATCCAGTTCCTCACACGGCCCGAGATCGATGCCCTCATGGCAGCACCCGATCAAGCCACGCGGGCGGGACGGCGGGACCGGGCGCTGCTCCTCGTTGCCGTGCAGACAGGGTTGAGACTCTCGGAACTCACCGGGCTGCGCTGCGAGGATGTTGTCCTCGGCACCGGCGCTCACGTGAGATGCACCGGCAAGGGACGGAAGGAACGCTGCACCCCGCTTCGCAGAGAGACAACTGCTGCCTTGCGAGCGTGGCTCCGTGAACGTAATGGGCAACAAGGAGATCCTGTCTTTCCCAACGGAAGGGGTCATATCTTGAGCTCTGACGGGGTCGAGTACATTCTGGCCAAGCATATGGCAACCGCACGGCGGCGATGTCCGTCGCTGGAAAAGAAACGGATCACGCCTCATGTACTTCGACATACCGCGGCCATGGAGCTGCTCCAGAACGGTGTGGATCGCTCGGTGATCGCCCTGTGGCTCGGCCATGAATCGATGGAGACTACTCAGGTCTATCTCCATGCCGATCTTGAGCTGAAGGAGAAGGCTCTCGCCAAAGCCGCGCCGTTCGGTATAAAGATACGCCGTTACAGGCCTGATGATAAACTCCTTGCCTTTCTGGAGAGCCTCTGATTATGCCGAGTATAATACGCTGCAAGGCCAGGGATTCGCCGACGCTCCAAAGATTACTCGGCATAATCCGGAACTCGGCATTATGGCGGAAGGCACAGGCGCCTGCGTCGTGTATGCGGTCACGTACAGAACCACCTTCCACAATTATAGTAGCAAACGCTACACTGTCAATTATTACCTCTTGAGACGGGGAAGACTGGTGGGGAGCGATTATCCCCTCACCCTGCCCTCTCCCGCAGGGGGAGAGGGACGGAGTGCACCTTACAGCCGAATGTGCACTGACTATGGGCTCATCTTCGCAATCTGTTGTAATTCCTGGGTTCCGGCTTTCGCCGGAATGACGTGAGACCCAACCAGAGCCAACTTTTCACCGCTTGTGCCCGCGAAGTCCCGAGACGTGATACGGAGGGGAGACACAAATTTGATTGCCATATGATGCTGAACGCCAGGTCGAATTTTGATGCATAACGAGGCGCTCCGAGGTCTGAACGGCAAAGGCGTACCTGGCGGTACGTCGAAGCAGGACAGGCCGAAGGGCAACGAAGTTAGGCGCAAAAAGCGACCTGGCGTTTCAGAAAATACTGACGGAGTGCTGGGCCAGGAGTATAACCGTTCTGGGCCATATCCCCGTATACAACAGTGCGGCGATACTAACCAGTATGACGATCACGTAGGCGGGTGAAAAGTCGATGGTGCCGAGCTCGCGCTCCGGCTCCTTGAAGTACATGTACATCAGGACCCTTAAATAATAATACGCTGCCACCACGCTGTTGAGCACACCGATCACGGCGAGCCAGTAATAGTGAGTCTTGATCGCCGCGCTGAAGATATAGAACTTGCCCATGAAGCCGCCAAGCGGCGGTATACCTGCCAGCGAGAGCAGAAATATAGCCATCGAGAGCGCGATGAACGGGTGGCGGGCCGCGAGGCCTGCGTAACTCTCGATCTCCTCGTTCGGCTCCCCTTTCCTTCCCAGGAGTATCACAACCGTGAAGGCCCCTATGTTCATGAACGCATAGACCATCAAATAGAAGAGTATGCTTGACGAGAGGACCTTATCCCCGGTGACAAAAGCCACGAGGATGTAACCGGCGTGAGCGATACTCGAGTAAGCAAGCAGCCTCTTGATATTGTTCTGGACAAGGGCAATGATGTTTCCCACAATCATGGTCAATACCGCTATGAACCAGAGGATGGCCGACCAGTCCTCCGTGAAAAGGAAGAAGCCCGTGTAAAAAACTCGCAAGAAAGCCCCGAACGCCGCGGCTTTGACGCCCGTGGCCATGTATGCGGTGATCGACGTGGGCGCCCCTTCGTACACATCGGGCGTCCACATATGGAAGGGAACGGAGGCGATCTTGAAGCCGAACCCGACTATAAGCAGGGACATGCCGCAGAAAAAGAGGGGTGTGATGTCAAAGCAATGCTCGCTGACAAGACGGCCCAGTTCTTTGACGTCAATAGTGCCGGAAGAGGCGTACGTCATTGCCATGCCGTAGAGCAGGAAGGCGGTTGCAAACGCACCGAGCAAGAAGTACTTGAGAGCAGCTTCTACCGATTTCAGGTTATCTCTGAAGAGCCCGCACAGGATGTAAATCGCCAGAGACATTACTTCAAGTCCGATGAAAATCGTGATAAAGCTGTTTGAGGATACCATCACCATCATGCCTAGTACGCCGAGCATGAGCAGCGCGTAATACTCCCCGAAGCCGATCTCTTCTCTGGCTGCATAACGGAGCGAGACGATCGAAATGAGAACCAGGATGATGAGAAACAGGGACTTAAAGAACGTACCAAAGTTATCTATAACGTAAAGCCCGTTAAAGAGAGGTGTCTGCTGATTCCAGAGGCAGCGCGTATAATAAAGGGCCACAACCGAACCCGCGAGACAGATGATACCGGACGCGAGGCTCGCCCCGCGTTCCCTGCGAAAGGCCTCGACTATGAGCACCAGAAGGGCGCATGCGGTAACTACTATTTCCGGGATGATCCACCGGAAAGCTGAGACGAACTGCATGAAATCCATAATGAGGCCCCTACTCCGCAGGCTTCTTGACCGTCTCGAGGACAACCTTTACAGGCATAACCTCGGAAGCCATATAGTACGCGTTTCTCTCCTTCACAAACTTCAAAAAACCCTCGACCGATGTGTCCATTTTCTTGAAAAACATCTTCGGATATACGCCCATCAGAACAATGAAAAAGACGACCGAGCAGAGGATCAACACTTCCCTCTTCCCCAGGTCGACCAGTTTCCTGTTTTCCTCTTTTTTCACCTCTCCGAACATCACCCTCTGGAACATCCAGAACATATAGACAGCCCCCAGCACCACGCCCGTGGTGCCGAGTATGCCATAGAGCATGTTTGCCCTGAACGCGCCAAGCAGTATGAGGAACTCCCCCACAAACCCGTTCGTGCCGGGCAGCGCCACCGAGGAGAGCGTAACAATCATGAAGAAGATTGCAAGGATAGGCATGGGTGTGGCTAAACCGCCGAAATCGGCTATCATCCTCGTATGCCTTCTCTCATAGAGCATCCCGACGATAAGAAACAGGCCGCCGGTGCTTACCCCATGGTTCAGCATCTGATAGATGCTCCCTTCCATGCCCTGCATATTGAAGGCAAACATACCCAGCATGACATAGCCCAGGTGGCTCACGCTCGAAAAGGCGATGAGCCGTTTCAGGTCCGGTTGCATCATGCTCACAATGGCGCCGTAGATGATGCCCACCAGAGCGAGGATTGAGATGATCGGTATTGCCGCGTGCGCGGCAGCCGGAAAGAGGGGTATGGCAAACCTCAGGAAGCCGTACGTACCCATCTTCAGGAGCACTCCGGCCAGGATCACACTACCCGCGGTCGGGGCTTCCGTATGGGCATCGGGCAGCCAGGTGTGCACAGGAAACATCGGGACCTTTATGGCAAAGGAGAGGGCAAACGCGGCGAACAACCAGTACTGTGTGCTCACAGGGATATGGCCATTGTAAAGCTGGAGTACGTCAAAGGTGTACGTGCCCGTAGCCTTATAGAACTGAAAATAAAGAGCGAATATGGCAAGCAGCATGAGCACGCTGCCGGCCATGGTAAAGAGAAAGAATTTTATCGCGGCATATACCCGCTTCGGGCCTCCCCACACGCCGATCAGCAGGTACATGGGGATGAGCATCAGTTCCCAGAATATGTAGAATAGGACGAGGTCTAGGGAACAGAGCGTTCCGACCATCGCCGTTTCAAGAAAGAGGAAGGTGATGTAATACTCCTTGACTCTCTTCTCTATCGCCCGCCAGGAGCAGAGCACGCAGAGCACCGTGAGGAAGGTGGTGAGCAGGATGAGCAGCAGGCTGATGCCATCAATCCCAAGGAAGTAGGTGATTCCCCATTCCGGGAACCAGGCTCTCCTTTCCACAAACTGCATGCCAACGGTCTTTTCGTTGAAATAAAAGTAGAGGGGTATTGAGAGGGCAAACTCGATCAAGGAAAGAACAAGAGTGAAGCCCTTTATGTAAGCCTCGTGCTCCCTGCGCACGAAAAGCAGGGTGACCGCGCCCAGCAAGGGGACGTAGATCAAAAGGCTCAGAATGGGAAAGCAGGAACTACCCATAAACACTCCCTTACATCATCACTCGCACAACGAGATAACCGATCACGATGATGGCGCCTACGATCATCGCGAAGGCATAACCTTGCACATACCCTGACTGCACCCGCCTCAAGAGGCTGCCGGCCCAGCCGAGCAAGGCTGCCACGCCGTTGATCGTACCGTCAATAACGATCTCATCAAAGAAACTCTTCAACACGGTGCCGAGCCCGAAAAGGCCTCTCACGAAGATTGCCCCGTAAATCTCATCCACGAAGTACTTGTTATAGACAACGCGGTGGAGCCCGGAGAACCTTTCCACGAAGCGCTTCGGTATTTCCGGGTTCTTAATATAGAGCCTGTAGGCGATATATATGCCGATAAATGCAATGACCACGGAGAGGATCATCAGCGTCATCTCAGCCGACCCGGCACCCCCTGCTCCTTCGGACGCAAACGCCTGACTGATTATGTTCAGGCCGCCGCCGGCCAGCGCCGTGTGCTCGCCGGCTCCGCCGAATACAGGTTCCAGAAACTGCTCTATGCGGTTCGCGCCACCCAGGATGTGCGGCACCCCGACGTAGCCGCCCACAACCGAAAGCCCGGCAAGGATCATCAGCGGTATAGTCATCACCTTCGGAGATTCGTGGATGTGGTGCTTCACCTCTTCCGATGCCCTGCACTCGCCGTGGAAGGTGCCGAAGAGCAGCCTGAACATATAGAAGGCCGTCATGCCCGCCGCTATTGCCGCGATCGCCCAGATAATCAGATAGGGACCGCCCGCGCTGAACGCCTTCCAGAGTATCTCATCCTTGCTGAAAAAGCCCGAAAACCCCGGCACACCGGCAATAGCGACACAGGCAAAAACAAATGTCCAGTACGTGATGGGGATTTTCTTCCTCAGTCCGCCCATCTTCCGCATATCCTGTTCGCCGCTCATCGCGTGTATCACGCTTCCTGCGCCGAGGAAGAGCAATCCTTTGAAGAATGCATGGGTCATCAAGTGAAAGATGCCTGCTGCATAGGCGCCGACGCCGACGCCGACGAACATGTAGCCGAGCTGGCTCACCGTTGAATAGGCAAGCACCCTCTTTATGTCGTTCTGCGCAAGGCCGATGGAGGCGGAGAAGATTGCGGTCAGCACGCCGACAAGGGCAACGAGAAACATGATCTGCGGCGCCATGCTGTAAAGGAAGTTCAGGCGCGCCACCATATAAACGCCTGCCGTGACCATGGTGGCTGCGTGAATGAGGGAACTGACCGGGGTCGGACCCTCCATCGCATCAGGCAGCCAGATATAGAGGGGCAACTGGGCTGACTTACCCGTGGCGCCGATAAAGAAGAGCAGCGTGATCAGCGTTGCAGCGGAGGCGCTCAGCAGGTGGGCATTTTTTTGTACCTCGCCGTAATTGAGCGTCCACACGCCGTGGTCCCCGAGGCTCACGAACAACAAGAAAATACCGAGAAGAAAGCCGAAATCGCCGATCCTGTTGACAATGAAGGCCTTCTTACCCGCGTTCGCCGCGGAATCCTTGCGGAACCAGAAACCGATCAGGAGGTACGAACAGAGCCCCACGCCTTCCCACCCGACGAACATCAGAAGGATATTGTTCGCCGTCACGAGGATCAGCATCATGAAAACAAAGAGATTGAGGTACGTGAAGTAACGCGGGTAGCCTTCGTCGTTGTGCATGTATCCCACGGAATAAACGTGGATCAGGAAGCCGACCCCTGTCACAACGAGGCACATGATGATAGAAAGAGGATCGATCCTGAAGCCCACGGTCGCGTTGAATTCACCGGACGTGATCCAGTTGAAAATGTTGCGTTCAAAGACGCGCTCCTCGGGCGGCAACTGGAAGAACTGGAAAAGGATTGTTACCGACACGACGAATGAGGCAAAAAGGGCAAGGCAGGCCACCCAGGAGACAACCGCCTTCGGCAGCTTCTTGCCGAAGAAGGCGTTGATGAGAAACCCGACAGCCGGGAATACCGGTATCAGCCAGATGTAATCAACCATGCCTTACTCCTAGGGTCATGGGGCACGGGTCATGGGTCATGGAAAGACAGAGAATCTGAAAGTGCACCTCGTCTCTATGCTTGAGCCGCGAGCCGCGAGCCGCGAGCCTAGCCCTATGTATACTTTCAAAGTTTTTGTCCATGACCCTTGACCCGTGACCCATGACCCTATCCTTTGAGCAGATTGATCTGATCAACGTTGACGTTGCCCTTCAGCCGGAAGATCATCACAAATATCGCCAGACCCACGGCAGCTTCGGCTGCGGCAACAGTCATCACAAAAAAGACGAAGACGACGCCGTCGAGGGAGTTGAGTGCGTTACCCGCGGCGATGAACGCAAGATTGACACCATTCAGCATCAGCTCCAGACACAAAAAGATAATGATGGCATTTCTTCTCGTGATAACGCCAATAGCTCCTATCGTGAACAGGATCGCACTCAACGCAAAATAGAGGCTGATAGGTACTTCAGGCAGCGTAGGCATCCTATTCTTTCCTCCGTTTGGACAAGACTACAGCGCCGACTATGCCTATCAGAAGCAGGATGGATGCGATCTCAAAGGGAAACATATATTTTCCATATAACACCATTCCCACGGATCTGACGTTTCCATAGTTGGCAAGCATTTGAGGCGTAAAGGGGCCCTTTGTCCCTGTGACCTGAAATGAAAGAACGGCCGCCACGATTTCCAGGAAAAGGATGATCGTAATGAAGCCGCCTATGATCTTTGCGCTTGTCTTCTTGCTCGTAAGCTCCTGCTCTGCCTCCAGATGAATCAACATGATCACAAAAAGGACCAGCATCATGATCGCCCCTGCGTACACAATCACCTGGGCAACCGCTATGAACTGCGCGTTGAGGCTGAGATAGATAATGGCGACCGAAAAAAAAGCGACGATCAGCCAAAGGGCGCTATGGATTGGATTCCGGCGCGTCACCATCAGAAGCGCGGCCACAATAGCAACGAGCCCTGCGCCGATAAAAACGAGCCAGCTGAATGCAGTGGCGATCATTTCTTTACCTCGGGGGCAGCGCCTTGCCCGGCCCCGTACATGGCAAGGAGCTTAGCCTTATCTAAAATGAAGTCTTCCCGCCGGTAGTGGACATACTCGTAACCACCACCCAGCCTGATGGCGTTTACCGGGCATGCCTCCTGGCAATAGCCGCAGTATATGCAGCGCAGGGCGTCAATTTCATACCGTATAGGATACCTCGTCCCGTCCTGTCTCTCTCCGATTTCCAGGCTGATGCAGACGGACGGACAAATGGCGACGCAGAGCCCGCACGCCACGCACGTCGTTTCGCCTTTCTCATCTTTGTCAAAATAGTGCATGCCTCTCCATCGTGGGGGCATATCTTTCTTTTGCTCGGGATACTGAATGGTGATCGGCCTCGAAAAAAACCGTCGGAGCGTCAGGCTGAGACCTTTAAGCAGTGGAAGAACGTACGCCATCCCCGTCACCTCCACATCGCCACGACAAATGCCGTTACAACGACATTCGCCAGCGCGAGCGGGAAGAGTATCTTCCAGCCGAATTTCATGATGTGATCGTAGCGCAACCGCGGAAAAGTGCCCCGCTCCCAGACAAAGAAGAAAAGGATGGCAAATACTTTAATGAAGAACCATAACGGTCCGAGAAACGACGGACCCGGACCCAGCCAGCCGCCCAGGAAGAGCGTGGTTGCTACGCCCGCCACGGTGATCATATGGGCATACTCTGCCATGAAAAAGAGCGCAAACTTGATACTCGAGTACTCGATGTTGAAGCCGCATGCCAACTCGCTTTCTGCCTCGGGCATATCGAACGGCGTCCTGTTGATCTCCGCCAGGGCTGC